>JARYMD010000243.1 GCA_029907285.1 Verrucomicrobiota bacterium
ACAATCAGGGGGCAAAACCCAAACTACGAGCCTGTCACTTTATCCGACTCACCCCCGATGGCAGTGCCGTTGTGACCACCTTACCGGCTGCCAGAGAAGCAGATACGCAGGAATTGACCAAACTCGCGGCGTGGAAAATCTTCGCAAATATGAATGACTCTTCAATATAACAATGCAGCCTGAGTAGTCTGCCAAGCAGGTGTTTCGAGAAGATTCAGCTATGCGGGCTTCCCGAAATCCAACGGGCCGACCGGCCCCGCACACCCGGGCCGTCATTACGGTGACATTTGCGGGATCGAGTGACTGGGCTGACAAACCTTTTCCCGAGGTGATGAGAGCGTTGGCAGATGACTCAGATGGACGCGTGGCGCAGCAGGTGGTTTTCACTGCTTGGCAATTGCGGCCGGTGCGTCTGGCGTCAGTTGTCCGGTCGTGTCCACCGTGAAGCTTTTGACATTGGCGGGAATGGGTGTGGTTGTTACTTTTCCTCCCGGCCAGCGCACCCAGATTGCATCGGGCTGTATTGGGGTTGCCAGCACCTGCGTCGAGCTGTCTTGCGACCAATAACCGGAGCCAACGTGTACTTCGCGGGCTGGGCCTTGGCGGTCCTTGAATTGGAGCCGCATTACAGCGCCAATGGCGTGCGGGTTTCCGGGTGGGCCACGCAGTTTCACTCGCAGACCCGGCGCGGCTCCGACGTTGCGGTAGAGCTTTGTTGCAGCGCCGTTCTGGGTGACAGCCAGATCAACGCGGCCATCGTCATCGTAATCTCCGACTGCAGCCCCGCGTTGCTGACCATGGACACGGACGCCAGAGATGCTGGCTGGGACGGGCCTCAGAGCGCCTGTTCCATCGCCTTTGAGCCAGAGGCCGAGGCCGGCGTCGATGCGGGTTGTTTCAGGCTGAAGATCAAAAAAGTTCTGGCTCAGGAACACGTCTTCGTTCCCGTCGCCGTCGAAGTCGGCGACGTTGACGCTGAATGCGGGGGCGAATTGAGCCTCGCGTGGCATTTCGACGGCTTTGAATCCGCTGCCGGTGTTGAGGAAGACGGTGCTGGCCAAGGTATTCGCCGCGACCCTTCTGCTTAAGACGGCGCGGTCGGCCAGAACTTTATCGAGCGTTGCCTCGCTGTATGCTTTATGGGTTGTGAAGGTTTCGTAGAGGAACGGCAGGGAGTTCAACATTGGCGTGAACTGGCGGCGTGGGGTTAGGACGTTACCGTCATATTCGGTTTCTATAATGTCCATGACGCCCGGCTGAACAAGTTGGCCGAAAACAAAAATGAGCGGTTTTTGCTGGGATGCGCGGTACGGGCTGTTGAATCCCCAGTTTGAGGCGATGATATCCATTCGGCCGTCGTTATTGAGATCGCCTGTTGTGACACCTCGCCACCAGCCGGTGTACGGCGCGAGGCCGAACTCGGCTGTTGCGTCGAAGAGCGATCCTGCGCGGTTGCGAAAGACACGGATTGGGCCCCATTCGCAAGCCAGGATCAACTCGGGGAGACCGTCCCCGGTGAGGTCGCTCCAGACTGCTCCGTTTACAATGCCAAGGTTATCCAACAGCACGCTGTTTTTTGTGTCGGCCTTCCATTGTCCGCCATCGTATCGGTAGATCATGGATTTGGAGCCGATTGGGTAGTTTCCAAGCGACACGCCTCCGGCTACGAAGAGAGCGGGCGGCCGTTGCCGTCGATGTCACACAACGCCATGGCGCCGCCGGTTGTGATATCGGGTGCCATGGGAGTTGCGGGCGTGAATCGGCCTTCACCAAGGCGGAATGCGATTGCGGCGTGATTGGTTTTGACCTCGTAGCCAGTTAGTCCGGCCAGTATGAGGCGGGTGCCGGCGGGGTCTGTCCACCCGACCATGCCAGCCGTGTCGTTGTGGAGAGCGAACCGCGGATCGGAATCGCAAGGTGAGAATTTGCCGTGACCGGTGTTTCGGTACGCGACCGGGGCGCCGCCACGTCCGGCGCCAATGACAAGATCGTCATGGCCATCTCCGTCGAGGTCGTACCATGCGATTCTTGGGCCCAACTGGCTGAGTTTGAATGGCAGGAGTGGCTGACGCTCGTAATCATCGAACTCGGTTTCA
Source organism: Verrucomicrobiota bacterium (assembly GCA_029907285.1). Taxonomy (GTDB): domain Bacteria; phylum Verrucomicrobiota; class Verrucomicrobiia; order Limisphaerales; family J093; genus JAAYVR01. The sequence continues at coordinate 2,097 of JARYMD010000243.1, forward strand.
TGGTGTCGGTGGGCGATCAGGTCACTTACGTCTTCGAAAAACGGAGCGAGCTTTGGCGTGGGGTTGGTTGGGGCTGGCTCCGAGGCGGTCTCGTCGATTTCATAGAGTCGATTGCGCTGGACGTCTTTGACGACACTGATTGTGCCATTGCGCCAGCGGACTTCCAGAGTCATGCCGTCCACCTTGTCACCTGTCGCGAACACAACTTCGGTGTCGAATCCGGACTGATAATGGCCGCCGCAGACAATCTCGGTGGTCTGCTTGGGGATTGCGCCGTTGAGGAGGGAGACTTTTGCACCGATGCCGTGGACATTGGGCGGTTTGCCTTTCAAGCGGACTGCGATGCGCGGGGCAGCGGTCTCGTTTCGGTATAATGTGGCTGGTCCGTTGAAGTTGTTGACGGCGAGGTCAAGGTCGCCGTCCAAATCGAAATCGGCCAAGGCCAAGCCCTGGTGAACGCCGGGCTGATCCAAGCCCCAGTCGCGTGTTGTTTCTTTGAACGTGCAGTTGCCGAGGTTGCGCCAGGAACCGATTGGCATGAAGAGCGTAGGGTAGAGTCTATAGTGCTCCATTAACTCTTGAGTGAACGCTTTTTGGCGGGCGGCTTCGTTGGGGAAACCGGTCCACGGATGTTGTCTGGACCGGATCAAAGCTTCGGCGTCGTAATCTTGAACATCGCGAAAATAACCCGCTCCGATGAGGATGTCCTCGTACCCGTCGAGGTCCACGTCAATGAAAGTGGGGGTCCAAGACCAGTCTGAAGCTTCCACGCCTGCATAGTAAGCGATTTCGGCGAAGGAGCCGTCGTGTCGGTTTAGGAAAAGTGTATTTCGCATGACCTGTGGGCGATCGTCGATGACGCCGACGGGCGTTGCTTTTGGCATTTGGGCGTAGAGTTGGCGTTTGCGGTAACTGGGATACCGGCTGAGCATATCGACGACCAGAATGTCCAGGTAACCATCGCGGTCGATGTCGGCCATGTCCACGCTCATTGAGCTGGCGGTGATTTTGCGGAGTGCAAATCTCTCGATTGCGCGGAAGTGGCCGTGTCCGTCATTTATCCAAAAGCGGTCTGGGGTCCAGTAATCGTTGCAGACGTACAAGTCAGGTGCGCAATCATTGTTGACATCGCGGAACGTTGCGGTGAGCCCCCAGTCCTTTGGAGGCTCGGTCAGCTTTTGCCCATGCTCATCGAGGAAGACGCCGTTTGTCCATGAGACCTGTTGGAAGCGGCCATTGCCGATATTGAGCAACAGTTGATCGGGCTGTCCACGTTCTTCAATGCGGCCATCGAGGAACACGAAGCGATCAGGTTCGGTTCCGGCGACGACCGGTTTGCCGCCGACGAGGGAAACCTTAACCCAGCCGCGATCGCGTATGTCATCGTGTCTGTTGTTAACGATATAAAGGTCAAGAGTGCCGTTGCCGTCCACGTCTGCCAGGGTCATGGTTTGGCTACCATAGGTGCTTGCTGTGCCTGCGGTTGCTGTAATGTCTTCGAACTTGCCTTTGCCGTTGTTGCGAAAACACAGAACGCCACGGCCTGTGGAGGATATCAGCAAATCGAGCCAGCCGTCGCCGTCAATGTCAGCAAACACGGCGCCTCTTGTGTGCTGGCAGGGTGTTGCGAGTCCGGCTTCTTCAGTAACGTTCGTGAAGCGCCAGCCGCCGAGGTTTTTGAAGAGGGCGTTTGTCCCGCTGAGGTTGCCGAAAAACACGTCAGGCAAGCCGTCTTTGTTGTAATCGCCGATGGCCACACCTGAACCACCGAATAGGACGCGGTTGGCGGCGCCACTGAGTTCATCGAGGGCATTGGTGAACTGAACGCCTGTTGTTGTCGGCGGCATGAGCGTGAAGCCGGTTTTTCCTTGTGCGGGTACATTGAGCTCAGCCCATCGGAAGCCGTCCCCTGGATGCCATTCCAAGCCTCGCAGCGGAACGCCAGCTAGAATGAAGAACAGCAAGGAGGCAATGAACCGGGCCGGAGACTGTAAGAACCCCGGCGCACGGAGTGTCGAATGGTTGCGGAACTGGGAATGCGGCGGCGCCATTAATTGGCGGGAAGATTATGCGCTCAGTTGCCCTGCTCCAACCGCGCCGTCGGTCGCGGGTGAGCAGTGAGCTGTGGGGAAAAAGAAGGAAGCCGGGCCCGGCCGGGCCCGGCTTCCTCTGAAGGAACTATTGATTTCGCTCAGACTCTTGCGGGTCACGCTTACTTGCGGACGGCGCGGTAGAACTTGGCTGCATTGGAGGCAGCTTCCGTCAGCGGGCTTACTGCTGACGAGTCAGTCCACGGGCCATTCACTGAAGATGCGGTCTGCAAGGTGCCACCTGTCCATGTCACGGTGACGTTGTTGCCGCTGATGCTGACGGTCAACTGGAGTTCAGTTGGCTCGCAAGGCACCATAGGCGGGCACAGCTCGGTGGCGTCGGTGACCGGTTTCTTCAGTTTGCCGGTGTCGTAGATGGACTTGACCGTAGCCGCCGGCAAGGCGCGTGTCCACAGGGCCACATCATCGACCATGCCGTACATGAAGTTCGGATAGGTCAAGTCAGGCCCTAACGAATTTGGATCGGCAGGGTCTGCGAGATTCAGCCGTGCGCCGATCGAGATGTACGGGATGTCAGGCGGATTGATGTCCGCGAGATAATCCTCGACTGCGACTTGGACGCCGTCCACATAGAGTCTCAGTTGAGCGCCGTCGGCCGTGAAGGCGATGTGGTGCCAACCGCCGGTTGGGAATGCGGATGGCCCTATGGCGCCAGCCACATTGGGACCGATTCCAATAGCGGCCATTGGCCGGAGCATCCATGTGTTTTCGTCGAAGTCAAGGCCCAGCTCGAACTGTCCGACGATTCGCTGGGCGCCGCCACTGACCGTCATTTCGCCTTGGGCGTTGCGGATGATGGCCATATCGGCGGCCATGCCGTCGGGCACGTTCACCCATGCCGAGGCGCTGATGGCCTTCTTGGCGAGTGTGAAGCTTGGGACAACCAGGTAGGTTGCGCCGTCGAAGCTGAAGGCGTTTCCAATCTGGCCTGCCTGCCATGCGGCTGTGCCGTTCACGGTCGCAGGTTGACCGCCCGGAGCAGAATTTGCTGCTGTTGTGCCGCTTGTTTCATCGAACTTCCAGTGCCCGACGAGCGCGTCGGTGATCCGGCACTTGGTGATGCGGACTGCGGCGTTTCTACTGACCTTGCTGCCGCCTGAACTGAAGACGGCGACGCTGTACACGCCTTCATCTGCGGGTGTGAATGGGCATATCTTCAGTGTATCCGTGTTTGCGCCGCTCACGCTTCCGCCGTTTGGCAGTGGGCGCCCTTCCTTGCGCCACTGGTAAGAGAGGTTCTCGCCTGTGGCTGCCACGGTGAGGGTGGATGTGCTGTTCTCTTGGACCACCGTTGGCACTGGTTCGGCAGTAAGAACCAGGGGCGGCACGGCTGGTGCGTTGAGGACCAATTGCAATGCGTTGACGCCGGTGTCGCGATCGAACCCTGACGTGAGGGTTTGTGTCTCGAGCGTGATGAAGCCGTTCTGCGGGCGAACCTTGTCGAATCGGATGAAGTTGCCCACCTCGGGCTTGCTCGGATCAGTGCTGAAGCAGCTATAGAACCCTGGTGCAGCATTGTACTCGTCGGAGTTCATTGTGCGCATGTAGTAGGTTTTCTCGGTTGCGCCGATGATCTTGAAGCTCACGACCTGGAACTGGAGCGGCGGGCTCACAGCGTACACGAGGACCGAGTGCTCACTGTCCGGCACATTGCCGAATATGAAGCTGCTCGGAAGGTCCGCGGCATTCTGGCCGTTCAACCCGTTCAGCATGCGCTGAGTTGAGGAGGCGTTGCCTGTACCTGACCCCCACGTGCCGGATGTATCCCACTGGAACGTGATGTCGGTCACCTGCCCGTCGCTGTCCTTCAAATCGACGGTGACTGGCGGATCGCCCTCCTCGAATGGGAAGTATCCATCTTCAGTGTTGGGCGCGTTATTCCAGTGTGCCTGCAGCCACACACCGGCGATGTCGTCATCGTTCATTACAGTAGGGGCGCCATTGGCGCCACCGCCGCGGAAGCTTATGCCGATGCTCTTGTTGCTGGCGGGCTTGAAGATTGTTGCCTTGACCGGATCGCTGGTGATGTCACCGCACATCACCACGGTATAAACGTCACCTTTGTTTTGAGGTGTTACAGGAGGAGTGGTGTATGAAGGCGAAGTTGCACCGGGAATTGGGACACCGTTGCGCATCCACTGCAGCGGCCAGGGGCCGTTGATGGTGACGAAGAAGGTCGCCTGTGATCCCTCGAGGACCGGTGTATCAACCGGCTGCAACAGGAACTTCGGGATGCCCGGCGGGCAGCCTTCGGTAACCCCGAGCAACTCGACTTCCGCGACTTGCATGCAACAACTGTTGGACGTTGCAGTTTCAAGGGGGCGTATCTCACCTTTGTGGAGGTTTCTGAGCTCTGGAGCGGGATTTTGCAGTCATTGGAGCCAGACACAGCGGCCCCAACTTTGCCCGCTGGATGGCCAAATCAACCAGTTGGGCAATGATCCTGCGGAACTTTTTGTAG
>JARYMD010000244.1 GCA_029907285.1 Verrucomicrobiota bacterium
ATGGACAGTGCGCTTCATGGCCGGATGACAGTGAGGCTCGCCAGACCAATTGCCACTGTCATTCCAGTTGAACCCCATTTGCCCAGGGTCCCATGTGAACGTGTAAGGCTGCGCTGACAGCGGCAATATGAATTTTGACCCGCCAACCACCAACAGCGCCAAAACCCAATAGCCCTTCTTCATACCGGCTGCAACTTTGCCGCCAAGCCAGCCGCGCCCGCTGCCGCATGTCAAGTTAATCGTCAGCACCGCTCTTGGTTGCGGCTGTGCCGGGCTGCGGAGTGTGCGGGACAGGCCTGAGTCGTCCACCTTGACCTTGAACTTTATTGCGACTGAAACTGTCCCACCAGCGGCCTGACCTTGGGCGGTTTGGACTCGACCCAGCGCGTGTTGTATTTCTTGTGCAACGCGTCGCCGGGAAACGCAGGACGCTGCTGACGCCCATAAGCCTGATCGTCCATCCCGTGAAACGGCAGCGGTTCAACTCGCGCGCCTTCAGCCACGTGGAAATCCGAATCCTTGTCCCAACCGTCCGCGTACAGGAAGAATTCGCGCACCAGGTCGGCTGGCTTTGGCGGCAGCGAATCAGCAGCAAATTTCAAGGTCAGTTCGTCCCCTGCATTTATTATTGCCAGGGCTTCATCGCGGGCTGCAATCAACTCGATGACATTCCCGTAGCGTGTGCACCACCCCCCGGGGATAACAGTCCAACACGGGTCGGCACTGACTTTTTCGTAAGCAGGAGTAAGCGGCCAATCCCACGGCAGGTCTTTCAACATGCTGAACCCGCGAAAGCGAAGGTCCGCTTTGTTCGGGGTAACAAACGTAATTTGCGTTCGTGCATCCGGTTTTTTTTCCATCAAAGCGATACGGTCCCAGTGAATCTCGAAGGCCTGTGTGAGGCGCAATCGCCGTGTTCCACGCTCGAGTTTTCCCTCCAAATCGACCAAGATCGTCTTGGTCTTTCCGCACGGCGCTCCAACCGTCACATCGACTTTCTTCCATGTGCCGGGTGGGACTTCGGCTTCCAATGTTGGGAATGGAAACGGGAGCGAAGAATCATGAGAAGCAGCGATATTGGCCATGCCACCGCCAAACCTGATCCAGCCGTTCATTACCAGCACCAGCGGTTTGGCGACATCCAATTCGCCGAAATCGAGCACGATTCCATGCGGCTCGGCGAGGCCGCGAAGCTGTGGCACGCGCAGTTTCGGCGGAGACACCCGCCGCCCATCAACAGCCTTCAGAGTTTCAGTGACATCTTGCTTGGCCAAAGTAAGCGCGCTCCACAGCGGATGTTCATTGTGAACGGTCAACAAAACCCCGGGCGGAAACGGCCCGCACGGCAACAGCTTGTCCGTCGGATGAACTTCTGTGCCTGGTTCCCTGTCAACAACGACCAGCTTCGCCTCGTCAAGGTAGAGCACCTCGCGCAGTTCCTCGGTAATCTGCAACACGAACATTCCGTCCAGAGGCGGAAACATTTCCTCGTCTCCAATCCACACGTACTCTTCAGGATCAGCGTCCGTGTAACGCCCCTGGCCCACGGGCAATCCCAGCGGCGATCCTCCCAGTATGTCAGTGACAAATCTGAACCCGTTTCCGTCCCACGCGTAAAGGTATGGACAAGAGCCTTCCTGCACTGTCAACTCGAGCGCCAGAACCGGCTGTTTGCAGTCAAATGGCAGCTCGGCCGATCCTTGCGGCCAGTTGAGCCAGTGAACAAGAAACGAATCCAACACGGAATGGTTGCCCACCCCGATCTCAACCGGAAGCTGCTGGACCGTCCGAATCAGGCGCAGCCCGCCAGCTTCGATCTCAACCTTGCACCCAAGGCCGCTGGCGTTGGAACGGTTCCCAACAAGGCGCACTTTGACCTGCAGATTTGCGTTGCCACCGTCGTTCCGCAAATAACGCAAACCGCCGCCCGCCAGCTCCACGACCGCGTCAGAGTCGCAGTCCATGTCGAAATCAGCAAAATGAAGTGCTGCAACCGGGCCGCCTTCGAGCTTGTCGAGCCCCAATTGCAAAGTCTGTTCCTCAAAGCCGGACAGCCCGAGGTTTCGCCATGCTCTAACGCGAGCGCCGGCACCCCAAATGTCAAGCCACCCGTCGTTGTCGTAATCAACAGCAACCAACTGTTGAAAATCGGCTTCGCCTGTCACCGGGATTGTCCCCCGAGCCCCGCCGTTATAACAGATGCTGATGGTTCCCTCGCTCCAGACCGCAAGATCAGGCCTGAGATCATTGTCGAAATCGCCCGTGCAAATGACCGAGCCGGCCGGCCAGTTGGTTTGTTCAACCGCACGAAGCTGTCCACCACGCACCTTCTCGAGAAGCATTGGTGTCCCACCTGCCCGCCCCACAATCACGTCCATTATCTCGTCCCTGTTCCAATCTTCCATGAGCAAAGCCCGGGCGTTGCGGAGTGAGTCGGGTATGCCTGACGTGCCGGTGATATCCTTGAACAACAGAGGGCCGAATTGGCGAAACAATCGCACGTCATTGGTGCCAGCCGCGACTGCCATCAGGTCCAGTTTCCCTGCAAAATCAAGGTCGATCAGCAAACCGTCTCTTGCACAGAGGTGGCTGAGATCGCTCCTGCTAGAGACATCAGTTGCAACTCCATTGGTATCAAACCTGAACAAGTGGCTCCCACCGCTCCCGATCACTACGATGTCTTCTACCCTGTCGTTGTCGAGATCGCCTACAACCATTCTTGTGTAATGCGCACCCGGCATGGTGGGATAAGTTTGGCCGCGAGGGTTGAACTTGCCGTTGTCATTCCATAACAGCCTGAACCCGGAGTTCTTCTCGAAGACGAACAGGCTGTTCCAACCGTTGTGGTTCAAATCAATCACGCCAACAGGGCCTGAAAAATCGGTCGCTTGGCCCCCAAACACATCGCCCGTCGCATCAACATACTTCACCGTCGCACCCTGCTTCTGCGGCTGGTCGAGCCTGAACGGCACACGCGCCTGCGTGTACTTGCACCGCTCGAACGCAGCAAGGCTGGGCTGCGAATCGCCCGGCTGCGTCCCGGCCAAATGATGCTGGAGCTCCTGCTGTGCCTCGTCCTGACGCCCCGCCCGAAGCAGCGCGCGCGCAAGCAAATAATGAGCGCCCGAATGAATATGATTCGGGTCCATCGCAATGCCCTCTCTGAAAGCAGCGATGGCATCCTGCCATTGCCCAAGCTCCATCCGCGCCCGGCCAAGCTGGAACATCGTCGCCACCTCCCCAGCCTCGATCTTGCGCGCATTCTCGAAAGCTTTGACAGCCTCTTCCGGTTTGGAGAGGCGAAGCCATGCTGACCCTTTTATGAAATGAGCGGCTGCACAGTTGGGATCAAGGCGCAGCGCTTCCTCAGCTTCGCGAACGGCCTCTTCTTCAGCGCCTGCCAACAAGTTGGCATTGGCAAGGTTCAAGTGCACATCAACGCTGTTGGGAACAATCGCCTGCGCCTTCCGGTAAACCACAAGAGCGTTGGTAGCATCCCCCTGATCCAGATAATTCCTCCCAGCATTCATGAGACTGAGGAACTCATCGGAAATGCCGGGCGGCTCACTCTCCGACGCGCCTGCAATACGATCGGAACCAGGTTTGCAACCTGCGAGCCCGAAAATCAGCAACATTACGCAGGAAATCTCAAAACCACGTCTCAACATCAACCGCACAATAGGCACCGCACATCGGTTTGTCGAGACCGCAGCGGGTCGCAGGTGCGGCCGAATGATCAGGACGACACGAAGGCGTTCGTTGCAAGTTTGACGCGCCGCCGCACTGCGGTGTGCGGGGCGGCTTCGTCGCCCAGAAGCTGGGATTTGTGATTGAACAGCCTGAGGGCACAAGCCTTGAACGATCTGGCAGCTTTCAATGGCTGCAAAATCGCGCATCACCCATCACACCTCACGCATCACGTATCACCCATCACGCATCACACCGCACGCCTCACGGCACTTGTATTTCAAATGCCGCCAGCGTACCCTCGCGCGCATGTCTGCGCCCAAAAGCGGAGTAGTAGTTGCACTTTGGACACCCACAAAGGATGAATTCGCATTGGACCGAGCCGGTTTGCTGTCCAATGTCGAGTTCCTGAAAACCAAAGGGATAACAGGATTCATGATCCTTGGCAGCACCGGCGAGTTCGCAAGGTTGGACGTCAAGACCCGGCTCGAATGCCTGTCGCTCCTGCGCCCCTTGGCAGGTGAATGGCCAACAATCGTTAACGCCAGCGCAATACGGACTGCTGACGTGATCGCCGTTGGGAAACACGCTCGCGAGCTTGGGTTCGGCACCATGTCATTGCTGCCGCCGGCCTTTTACGGCCTTGCGCAAGCGGACCTTGCCGAGTTCTTCATTTATTGCGCAAGAGCAGTTGGGCTGCCGCTTTTCCTTTACAACTTCCCGGAACGCGCGGGCACGCGAATCAACATCGAAACAATCCGCGCTGTGGCCGACAGCGTTGAATTTACCGGCGTAAAGCAGAGCGGCGCTGAATTCGAATATCATCGCGACCTTGTGAAGCTCGCCAGGGAGAAGAACTTTGTTGTGTTCTCGGGGGCTGAAGTTACCTTGCCAGAAGCAATGGCTCTGGGAGTCAACGGCTGCGTGAGCGGCCTCGCAAATGCAGTGCCGGAGCTGGTTGTGGGTGTCCAACAAGCCGCGCTGAAAGGCGACCGCGAAAAGACAGAGATGTTCAGAGCACGCATCGATTCGCTGCTGCAGCATGTGAACGCGCTTGAGTTCCCGCTTAACGTGGCAGCGGCCATGCTGGCTCGCGGCCTTGCCATAGGCAAAACAAAAACGCCTCTGTCAGCTCAAACCAGGGCGCTGTTCAACCAAATCGTTGAAAAAGTGCGCGTTTTGTACACGGAATGGGGACTTGAATGCCTGACGGGAAAAGCTTGATCAACCCGTACAAGACGGGGATAAACTCTTTCTATGGGCATGTTTCTGCTGGGACTTGTTCTGCTGGTGCTGGGATATGCGCTCTACGGGCGTTTGGTCGCGCAAGCCGTGCGCCCCGATCCCAATCGCGTCACCCCCGCGATCGCCCTCAACGACGGTGTTGATTATGTGCCAATGCCGACCTGGCGGGTGTACCTGGTGCAATTGCTGAACATTGCGGGGCTCGGCCCGGTCTTCGGCGCAATAATGGGTGCGCTGTGGGGGCCGCAGGTTTTTCTCTGGATTGTCTTGGGCTGCATTTTTGGAGGCGCGGTGCATGACTTCCTCTCTGGGACAATGTCAGTCCGCAACAACGGTGCGGGTTTGCCGGACCTTATCGGGTATTACCTCGGTGGCGCCGCAAGGCACGTCGCGACTTTCGTCATCCTTTTATTGATGGTTTTGGTCGGAACAGTTTTTGTCAAAGGACCAGCGATGCTGTTGGTCGAGTTGGTGCCTGCTGAAAAGGTGGCAGGGTGGCTTGGCGGGACAGGCACTCAATGGCTTCAAACAAGTTTCCACGGTTTGTCTGGCTGGACATGGGTGGTCATGATCGTTATTTACGTTTATTACCTATTGGCCACGTTGATGCCAATAGACAAGATCATCGGCCGGTTTTATCCGTTCCTCGCCCTGGCTTTGCTGATCGTGGTGTTTGGCCTCGGGGCAGCACTGTTGGTGGGACAGATTCCTTCGCCTGAGTTCACGCTCAAGAACCTGCATCCAAACCATCTGCCTGCATGGCCCCTGATATTCATTACTGTAAGTTGCGGAGCTGTCAGTGGATTCCATGCCACCCAGAGCCCACTGATGGCTCGCTGCCTGAAAAGTGAAAAGCACATGCGGGTTGTGTTCTATGGCGCCATGATTGCAGAAGGGATCATAGCGCTGATCTGGGCCTCAGCCGCCCAAGGGTTTTACCACGGCACCCAAGGCCTCGCTGACGCGCTCAAAACCGCGGGCGGGCCGGGCGGCGTGGTGCACGCATGCTGCGTATCAACCATGGGAGTTGTCGGCGGCGCCCTCGCAATACTCGGGGTGGTCGTGCTCCCAATCACCTCCGGAGACACCGCGTTCCGCGTCGCCCGGCTGATGCTTGCCGATTACTTCGCGGTCCCACAAACGCGCGCCATGAACCGATACAAGCTTGTCCTGCCGTTGTTTGCGGTGTCGTTTGCCTTGAACTTCGTCAACTTCGATGTCATTTGGCGTTACTTTGGCTGGACCAACCAAACGCTCGCAGCAGTCGCCCTCTGGAGTGGAACAGTCTTCCTGGCCAAACGTGGGAACTGGTGGATAATGGCTTTTGTTCCCGCCGTGTTCATGACGGTTATGACCACCACTTACATTCTGGTTGAAAAAATCGGCTTGGGCTTGAACCCTCAGATCGGAACGCCCGCCGGCATACTGATAGGCATGGCCGCCGCAACAGCGTTCCTTGTACTTCGCCCAAGGCTGACCCGCGAAACAGACCAGCCAGCCATCCTGCCACGCCCAACCGAAGCAGAACGATCCGCCGATTCCGTCGCATGCTGACGAATCCGCGAGGTTCACAGAGCGAATCAGCAAACTGAAATATGCGGGTTAGCTCTCGCCTGCGCTGTTGCCAAACTCCATCGTGTCCTCCACTTGTTGACCGCAAAAAAGATTGTCTCCCGCAACAAGCAGTGTAGCTTTTCCACAGCCGCAATGTTAGCGAGCAAGT
>JARYMD010000245.1 GCA_029907285.1 Verrucomicrobiota bacterium
CTTCACTGTACCGCACCACAGCCTTGTCAACATCAAATCTTCGTTTCATACCTGTCAACTTATTTCAGGACGGGACCGCCCCGTTGAACGTTGAACTTTGAGCGTTGAACGTTGGACGTTCCGTAACAGACGACCAGCCGGTCAACCGAAAGTAACTTTCAACGTTCAACTTTCAACGTTCAACGTTCAACTCACAACGTTCAACGAGGCCGGGGGCTGGCAATGAGGATGCCTTGAACCGACCGCTGCGGTTTGTGGTCCCGCCTTGAGGCGGAACGGAAGGCGCAAATACAGCGAATTTTGAACAAAAAGATGATTTGGCGACGCTATAGTATATGAAGTCTCGGATGGAACGGACACAAAACAACGGCGAATGGGAAGAGCTGTGGGATGAGTATGGTCCCAGGTTGCTGTTGTTTGCCCGTCAGCAAACCGAGCACGAAAGCGAGGCAGAAGACATTGTGCAGGAAGCTTTTGTCAGGTACTGGCGCGCCAGACAGAAACAACCGGAGCTGTCGCCGACGCTGTTGTTCACGATGGTGAAGCGGGTGTCGATCGACAATGCCCGGAAAGCGCGCAGCCGGTGCCAGCGCGAAATTGCGTGTTTTGCGGGGGAAGAGGGCGAACCAGTTGCGTGGTTTGCCGATCCTGTTGAGGAAAAAGAGCGGCATCAACAATTGGAAGCCGCTCTGCGGTCGATTCCTCCGGAGCAACGCGAGGTTTTGGTCTTGAAGATTTGGGGTGGCTTGACGTTTGAGCAGATCGGGGAAACGCTGTCGATCTCGCCGAACACAGCCGCTTCGAGGTACCGCTATGCACTGAACCAATTGCGGAACGTGATCACAGCCGGTGTGGTATGAAAGACGAGTTTGATGAACTTATTGCGGAACTGGCGAGAATGCGGCCGAGTCGGCCGCGTGAGCGCCTGAAGCAACGGATAGCCGGGAATCTCGACGGTGAAGTGCGTGTTGTGCCCGTCAGGTTTTGCGGAAGTGGTTGGTCTTGGCGCAGATGGATGTCGTTTGCCGCGGCTGCGGCGGTTGTGGTTATGGGGGTGATAATTGTGGCGCGGCAACCGAAGTTGGCGAGATTGGCCGGCGGTTTATCTGGTCCGGCCCAAGGGCCGGAGTTGGCGCATGATTCCGGTCAGGTTGTTGAATCCGATTTGGACCTTGTTCGGAATGCGAACTATTTGATTGATGCTGAAGACGAGGGTTTTGTTGAAGTGCCGACTCCGGTGCCATTGCGTAAAGTCACATGGCAGTATGTGTCGGCAGCGGAGTTCAGGGACAGACGGGATAATGCCGTCGTGCAAGTGTTCGTTCCGCGGGAAGAGACGGTGCTGATACCTGCCGTTGTGCATTGAGGATTTTTCGGGTTTGGGAATCTTTGCAGCAGCCGGGCCATGATTGGGACCGGATAGCTGAGCAGGGCGACAATGAAAACATGAACACTGGATTGTTGATGAGGAATGGAGATTGAACATGAGAATTGAACATACAAAGTCACAGATCATGGGTGTAATGTTGGGGGTTGCTTTAGCGACCAGTTTTGCGGCGAGTGCGTGGGGTTCGCCGGACAAGGTGGCATATCTGGGTGTCATCGTTTCCACCGCCGACGAAACTCTGCGCAATCAGGTGAAACTGCCGCGGGGTGTGGGACTGAGCGTGCTCGAGGTTGTTGCGGACAGTCCCGCGGAGAAATGCGGGATCAAAGTCCATGACGTACTGGAGAAACTTGACGATCAGCTATTGTGCAATGGAGAGCAGTTGACCGCGCTGGTGCGGAGCCGTGAGCCGGGGTCGAAGGTCACGATTTCGCTCATCCGCCAGGGCAAGCGCGAGGCTGTGGAGGTTACGCTGGGGGAGACCGAATTGGAGCCGCCGAAACCCGCGCCTTTCGGTGCGCCTTTTGGTGACTTGGGTGAGCGGTTTGGGGACCTTGGCAGGGCTTTCAAAGAGCTGCCGGAACTGAAGCGGTTCAGAGATTGGGTCGGCCCGTTTGGAGAGCGGGGACAGGCACGACCTTCGCCGTTTCTTGGAGTGCAGTTGGGGCCGGTTGATCCGGCGCTTGCGGCTCAGTTGGGACTTGAAGAGGGGACGGGTGCATTGGTAAACGCCGTGGTGGATGAAAGCCCGGCTGCGAAAGCAGGGATCAAAAGGCATGATGTGATCGTGAAGATTGAGGGTGAAACTGTGCGTGGGCCTGGCGATGTTGTGAAGCGAATCTCTGATCGGAAGAACGGAGACAAGATCAAGCTGGAGCTTTTGCGGGGTGGGAAGAAGGTCGAAGCCAAAGCAGTTCTCACTGAAAAAGCAGGCCCATCCCCGGAACCACGCCGGCTTCGGGACGCGCTGAAATCGATCAAAGAACTCGAGTACCGTTTTGTCCCACGTTTGCGTGTTTATAGCACGCGGCCTGAGGAGCATCAGGCGGATGAGATCGTCATTCAGCTTGAAGAAGAGGATGTTGGGAATGGCAAAACTGTTCGGAGCCGGTCGGAGGTGCGCACTGGTGGTGTGCCGAAGCCGGGCTTGAGGCATTCCATTGTAACGAAGGGTGGCGATGTGCCAAAGCCGCCGATGCCAGGTCACAAGACGCGCGTGATTGTGGTGAGAACGGAGAATGATGTCACAACTGTAAGGGAAGAGGATGGAGAACGGTTTGTCACTGTGAAGGACCTGAACGACAAGGTGATTTTTGATGGCAAGGTGAATTCGGAGGCGGACAAGGCGACACTACCGGCCGAGGTGCGAGAGCGTCTGGACAGGATAGATCGCGACATTCGGGCGCGTGAGAAGGACGGTCTGTTTGAGAACGATGTGCGTGAGCTGCGGGTCCCATTGCCGCCAACGCCGCCGGGCGCGATATAGACGGGGCCTGGCACGCTGCTGGTCTGCACACAAATGAGGTGGTGACGAATCGGTGTGATTCTGCAGGCGCGTTGGAAAAGGTAACGCGCGGCGGGAGCGCGGCCGTCCCCGGCCGCATCAACCCGAAGACCGATCGTACACCAGTTTCGATCACTGGAATCGGGCGGCCTGAGAATCCATGGAACCTCAAGTCCTTGCCAGTCGCCAGGCTGTCTTGCATTTGCCGAAACTCTGGCTTGCGATACCTCCGGAACTCCTGCCTCCGGAACTCCGGATTACCACGGGCTTTCAGCCCTTACTGTCAATGATTTGGCTCACTACCTGGGGCGGTGCCCCGGGCTGGTATGGACCGGGCCTTTGGCCCTTCTAAACGGGTGCGGACCGGCGGCGGTGATTACAGTGGAAACTCTTGTGGCTGCCACTTGTCTCGTGTCGCCTGGCCTGTGTAGCAGGTCTATGGTCGATGGTCTATGGTCTATGGTCCCCCGCAGATTTCGGCATCGCCCACAGATTGACCCAGCAGAACGATCTGTGGCTGACGAAATCTGTTGTGAATCCCGCCCGGATTCAGGAAAGAACACAGAGCTGGTGCCGCTTACTTGCCAACAATGAAAGGTGGTATGCTTGGCTTGGACTGCGATGACGAGGCAGCGGTCGCTGTGGTGGGGAAGAACTGCGCCATGCATTCGCGGCTTGACTCAGGGTTGGCGCTGGAATAGCAAATGTGCATGATACAAGTCGGCATTCACACGGACAATTGGCGCCCACACAGCATTGGTTTCGAGGAGGCGTGTCGGAGAATCGCGGCAACGGGCTTGAAACACGTCGAATTCTGCGTCATTCACGGTCAGAACTTCATTGCGGCTCTTGGGTATGACCCTGGGGTTTCGCTGCAATCGAATCCGAGGGCTATTCGGAAATTTCTGGACAGTTTGGGCCTTGTGACATCGCAGATTGACGGGTCGTATCCGATGATGGGACCGAACGGGTCTGCGTTTGGGGTTCAATACGTGCAGCAGTCGATTCGCTTTGCTGCCGAGCTGGGGTGTCCGATGGTTGACACTGTGGATGGCGCGTTTGAGACGCCCGGGATGAATCGCAAGGAAGTGTTTCGGGTGACGTGCGACAATTACGCGCAGGTGTTGCCGTGGGCGGAGGATTACAAGGTGATAGTGAACGTGGAACCGCACGGGCCTTACACGAACGACATAGATTTCATGCAGCGGCTGTTCAAGCACCTTGACTCGCCGTGGTTGCGGTGCAATTTCGATACGGGCAACACGTTCATTGCCGGGCACAATCCACTGGACTACTGCAAGGCGTTGCGGCCATACATTGTCCACTGCCACATAAAAGACGTGAGTCCTGCTCTTGCGGCGGCGGTGCGTGGCGAGGAAACAGGCATTGGCAGTTCAGAGGTGCCAGTGGGCGGCGGGGTGAATGCGGACAACATCCGGGCATGTCTGGAGTACTTGCAAAGCACGGGATGGGACGGTGTTGTGTCGCTCGAGTGCAGCGGCTCAGAAGAAAACACACGGAAGAGCGTGGAGTGGATAACAGGCGTGGTTAAGGAGCTCGGGAAAGGGAAAAAGCGCGGTAAACGATAACAAGATGTTTTGATGGAGGATTAGTATGAAGACTGACTTTGGAGGTATGAGTTCGGCGACTGTGCCGCGGCGGCGGTTTTTGGCGGGGACGGCGTCGGCAGCGGCGCTTACGTTGGTCAAACCGGGTGTGGCGTTTGGTGCGGCTGCGAACGAAAAAGTCCAGCTTGGCCTGATAGGATGCGGCGGGCGCGGGGCGTGGATTGCAAATCTGTTCGAGGAAAGCGGGCTCTACAAG
This sequence comes from Verrucomicrobiota bacterium, assembly GCA_029907285.1. GTDB lineage: Bacteria > Verrucomicrobiota > Verrucomicrobiia > Limisphaerales > J093 > JAAYVR01. The sequence goes on from JARYMD010000245.1 coordinate 4,716, forward strand.
CTGGTTGCGTGTTCAGATTACTTCCAGGACCGGGTGGATGCTGTGGGCGAGAAATTCGGGATAGACAAAGGCCGGCAGTTTACAGGGCTGTCAGGGTACAAGCGGCTTTTGGAATGCAAGCTCGACGCCGTGGCGATCGAGACGCCGCCGTATTTCCATCCGCAGCAGGCGCTGGATGCGGTTGATGCCGGGAAACATGTTTTCGTCGCAAAGCCGATTGCGGTCGATGTTCCGGGCTGTCAGATGATCGCCGAAGCCGGCAAGCGTGCGACTTCGAAGAAACTGGTGTTTTTGGTTGATTTTCAGACGCGAGCCAACGAGCTGTATCGGGAAGCGGTGGCGCGCATCCGGAAGGGCGATCTTGGAACGCTGGTCATGGGAGAAGCGCATTACCCGTGGTCGGGAGGCGGGCGGACCTTGCCTCCGGCGGACCCGGAAGCGAGGTTGCGGCAATGGTATTGTGTGCTTGCGTTGTCGGGCGACTTTATTGTCGAGCAAGCGATTCACGCGTTGGACGTGGCGACGTGGATTCTGAACGCGGACCCTGAACGGGCGATGGGTGTTGGGGGGCAAAAACTGCGGCCGAAAGGCAGCATTTGGGATCATTTTTCTGTGAACTATGTTTTTCCTGGCGGGGTGCCGCTTTCGTTTACGTGCATTCAGACGATACCCGAGATGCGGGATGAGATTGTTTGTCGTGTTTATGGTTCCGAAGGTTACATTTACACTGATTACTTTGGGAGCGTTTGGATTCGGGGCAACGAACCCTTCAAGGGCGGCAGTGTTGGGAACCTCTACACAACAGGCACGCAGACGAACATCAGGGAGTTTCATCAATTTGTGACCACGGGGAAATACGACAACCCGACCGTGGCGCCATCGGTTCGTTCCAACCTGACAGCCATTTTGGGCCGTGAAGCGGCATATCGCGGTGGTGAGTTGACCTTTGCGGAGCTGTTGCGCGAGGGCAAGAAACTCGAGCCGGATTTGCGCGGAGTGAAGGCGTGAACGGGACCTGCTGTCGGTCCAAGGTGCCTCGAAGATCAGATTCGTGCCCATTTTCGCGAGGTTTTGGTGGACAACTCTGGCCGACAGCTTGCGGGATGCAGTTTCATGGCCAGCGAGTCGGTGAGATTTCGGGGCCAGCCTCGCTAAAAAAGTGCAAGATCATGACAAAGTCAGAATTGATCCCTTGGTTATCCTCAGTTGCGCCGCGAGTGTACATCTGATTGCCGCGGACTCTGAAAAAGAAGCGGCGATCGTCGCGCAGACGGTGACAGAACCGGCGGTTTCAGAGAGTCGCGACATTGGCGGAGGTGGTTATCGGTTAGTTTTGACGAATGGCGTGGCGCGTGTTCCGGTGGTTGTGCTTGGCGGCACGCCGCATCAGATGGGCTGGCACCTCGGCCGCTTGCTGCAACCGGAGATTCAACAGTTCATTCCCGCGGCCGTTCGTTTTTCTCGACTTGACGAAGCTCGATGGCGACCACGACGGCCGGCCCGATTTGGAGGAATGGGCACAGCCGGTCGGCGACGCAGGCACTCCCGCGTTTTTGGACGTCACGCACTGAACTGCTGCGGTGGCGGCGCGTGGGATGCCAGCATCGCTGGCGGTCACACACTGCAGGCCATTTGCCTCATTGTTCGATGTGGGGCGGGCTTCCCCCATGCCCCCAGGCCGCATACTTCGCAGCCCGGCGTAGCCGGAACCAAAGTTGCCTCAGGAGCACCGGGCCGGCGACTGCGGCCGTTGATGGGCGCTTCGCTGTTGAACGCTGCACTGTTGAACGTTGGACGTTGAGCGTTCCTTTCGGGGGAGCCGCCGGTCGTCTGTCTGGGAACGTACAACGTTCAACGCTCAACGTACAACGTTCAACGCTCAACGTACAACGTTCAACGCTCAACGTACAACGTTCAACGCTCAACGTACAACGTTC
>JARYMD010000246.1 GCA_029907285.1 Verrucomicrobiota bacterium
GTTTGGTGGCTTGTGGTGCAGTTGCGGATTTGGTTTCTGGGGTTTTTTTCTCCTCTGGCAAGGGCCCGATTTGCTCGGCGATGTAACCGAGCCGGTAATCCAGTATTTTCGGATTCCAGTACGGGTATTCGGACTTGATTCGGAGCAGTATGTTTCGGGCTTGCTCGTACTTTTCCCGCGCCTCGAGTCGGCGGCCTGTATCGCGGAGAACATCTGCTTGCTGGAGCAAGCTGTAGAAATCAATGAAAAGATCGTCCGGGCTCTGGCCGCGCACGGTCAGTGTGCCGGCGATCAAAGCCAATCCGACCACCAAAAACATCAAGCGTCGCATGGAGTATATTCTAGCGCTTCCAGCGGGAATTTTGCAACCTGATTGCCGGACCCTTTGCTCGTCCTGGTCCTCTTACTCCTACTCCTCCTCCTACTCTTCTCTCTCCCGCCCGAGGTAGGTAACGATCTTTGTCACTTCAATCTGGTGTTGGAACCAATCGCTGAAAGCCTGGTACTGCTCTGAATCGCGCATGCTGGCAAGGAATTTGGGCAGTTCCTGTTTCAGTTCTTCCTGGCTGGCCTGGACGCGCTGCCGCACGTACAACACAAGAGCCCCGTCACGGGAAGGAACCACCCGGCTGGGTTTGCCGGCTTCGACGCCCATGGCAGCGGACTTTGCCAGGTTCAGGTCGATGCGCCGGTCCCAATTTGTGACTGTTTGGCTGGACATGGAAAATGGCGGCAGTTTGATTGGGGCGACTTGCTCTTCTGAGCACACGGTTTCAAAGGTCTTGCCCTGGGCGAGGCTGTTGGTGAGTTTTGCCAAGAAATTGGTGGCTGCCTCCCGCGCAAGCCGCATGGATTCGTCCCGGCGGAAATCCTGTTCGACCTGGGCACGGATGCTATCCAGTGACGGCACATGGCTTGGGAAACGTTCTTTGAGTGCAATAATATAGACCGCGTCGTCTCCACGTATGGGCGAAATAGCTACCGGCTCTTCCGGTGTCAGTTTGAAAGCGACATCGACGAAGCCCTGCCGGACTTTGAGTCCGGCGGGGCCCTGGTTTTCAGAGAAAGGTTCGGTTTGGCCCACAATGAGCCCCTTTTCACCGGCAAACTTCACGAGTTTTTCGACTGAAAGCGGCTTCATGCTCTCGAGCTCTGTAGCGAATTTTGCGGCGGCTTTGTGGGCTTCAGTGAGAGCCTGGCGATCGCGCAATGACTCGCGCAGTTTGGCTTTGGCGGCTTCGGGTGACAGGACCTGGCCATTGGTATCTGTGAAACTGGCAGGATTATTGGCCAGATAAACCCGGTCAATTTCCGCAGCCAGATTGGTGCGTTTGGCCAGTTCAGCTTCAGCGTCGGCGAGGTGGTTTGTGAGTGGGAACAGGACGTACTGGAGCTGAACGCGTTCGGGGATTCGGTAGATGCTTTGTCGGTTTGTGTAATACTGCGCCAACTTCGCCGGGTCCATCTGAATCGAGAGGAGATAATTGGTTGCCGAGAACTGCACCACCTCAGCCTCGATCAGCTCTTTGGACTCACGAAGGAGGTCCTCGGCGGCACGGGGCGGAATCAAGCGACCGGTCACGCCCGCGATGGACGCGAGATGGTTGATGGCGATCTCATGCTTGATGAAGAGGTGGAGGTCTTCTTCTGTGACACGATGTCGTTTCAACTCGCGGAGGAGCTGTTCGTATTTGGCTTTTGCTGCGGCGCTGGAGCTGCCGCCGCCCAGGTTCTCCAGAATCCACGCTGCCACCGCGGACTCGTCGGGGTTGATCTTGAGTTCGCGGATTCTGTCGAGCAGCACCAGGCGGTTTCTGGTTTCGCGTTCGACGGAGAAACCGGCTTGCCGGGCTTCGACGGTTCCGGGCCACGCGCCATGGCGCAAGAAGAACCCGAGCTGGGATTCAAAATAAGCCTGGGCGTATTCCTTGTGGCTGATTGGGCGTCCATGAATGGAGCCGAGGTCAGACTGCCGGAAACCGGCTCTGTCGGATCGACGGGCTGTCGGCGTGAAATAGATTACAAAGCTTACAATGACTGCGGCGATAATGAACGCCCACAGCCAGGTCTGGTGTTTCCGAATCGTTGCAAACATGGCTCAAACAAAGCCCAGACCTTAATGTGCGGCGTCCAAGCGGGTCAAATGCAAAAAGCGGCGCCAAAGGAATCGCTTGCCATGCCCGAGTTGTCGCTTTACCAATTCTGCATGCAAATCCCACTGGTGATGACCGTGGTTGGCCAGGACAGGCCCGGGTTGATTGAAGCCGTCGCGCGCATTGTAGGAGACCATGGTGGCAACTGGCTCGAAAGCCGGATGTGCAGGCTGGGGGGTGAGTTCGCAGGCATTCTCCGCGTCAATGTCCCGGCGGAAAACAAGGACAAGTTCGTACAGTCTCTGGGAGAGCTCAAGAGCGAAGGCTTGACAGTGGTTGTGCAGCCGGACGTCGCCATGCCGCAGAAGGCTGGCAGCGCAGCGTCACTCACGCTGGTGGGACAGGACAGACCAGGGATTGTGCGTGAGATATCACATGTGATTGCGCGGCACGGCGTAAACATTGAGGAGCTGGAAACCGAGTGCTCCAGCGCGCCGATGTCAGGTGAAATGCTATTTTCGGCGGGCGCGCGCCTGTTTATCCCGCAGAACTGTGATGTCGCCAACCTGCGGGCCGATTTGGAGCTGATCGCGGCAGACCTGCAGGTCGAGATCCGCTTCGAGAAAGCAAGCGAAATCAAATGACAGCGATGAAATCTGATTCGGGCAATTATCTTCCACGACGGATCTTCCTGAAACTGTCTGTAGCGAGTGCCGGGGCGCTTGCCACAAGCAGTGCTAACACAGCCAGTGCAGCAGACAAGAGCAGCGCAATCGGACAACCGCGGCCGAAGAGCAAATCGTTCGAGTTCGGCAAACACACGTTTGCCGGGCCGTACACGGGTTCTTTTCTGGAGCGCGTGGCTTTTCCCATGGGCGGCATGGGAGCCGGCATGATCTGCCTTGAAGGAACGGGCGCTCTTTCGCATTTCTCTTTGCGGCACAAACCAGAGGTTTTCAATGAGCCTTGTGTGTTCGCTGCAATATGTGTGAAGGGAAAGCCGAACGTGGCGCGGGTGTTGGAAGGGCCGGTGCCGGGCTGGAAACTGTTCGGCCGGCCGAACAGCGGCAACGGCGCGCCAGGAACGACCCTCGGTCTTCCCCGGTTCAGAAAGGCCGCTTTTGTTGCCCGATTTCCGTTTGGGACAGTGACGCTGGAAGACGATTCGGTGCCGCTGGCGGTGGAGATCACAGGATGGAGTCCGTTTGAACCCGGCGATGCCGATGCAGCGAGCCTTCCAGTGGCCGGCCTTGAGTACAAATTCACAAACAAGAGCCGCCAGCCAATCGAAGCTGTGTTCTCATTCAATGCAAGGAATTTCATGGCAATCGGCGGCAACCCACAGGCGATCAAGCCCGTTCAAGCCGGTTTCATGCTTTGGGCGGGGCCGGGCACCGACAAGCCGTGGGAAGAAGGCGCGTTTACCGCGACCGTCTCTGATCCGGACGCAAAGGTAAACCATGCGTGGTTCCGCGGAGGATGGTGGGACCCGCTGACGATGGCATGGCGCGACGTTGCAAACGGCGCGTGCTACGACCGGCCGCCGGTGAGCGAAGGCGGGCCTTCGCCGGGTGCGACGTTGTTTGTCCCCATCGCACTGCGGCCGGGCCAGAGCAAGACGATTTTGCTGCGGCTGGCATGGTACGTGGGTTCAACCAACTTGAGAATCGGCAAAGACCCAAAGAACGGGGAGGCGGCTCCGGACCAATACAGGCCGTGGTACGCAGGGAAATTCGCCAACATTGAAGCTGTGACCGATTACTGGCGGGAGAACTATGCAGAACTGCGGTCGCGCAGCCTCAGGTTCAGCAACTGCTTTTACAGTTCAACTCTCCCGCCCGAGGTGATCGAAGCGGTCGCAGCCAACCTGACAATCCTGAAATCGCCAACGGTGCTTCGCCAGGCCGATGGCCGGCTCTGGGGTTGGGAGGGGTGCAGCGACAACTCGGGGTGTTGTCATGGTTCATGCACTCACGTTTGGAACTATGCACAGGCGATACCGCATCTGTTTCCGGCGCTCGAACGCACATTGCGCGAGACTGAATTCGGGCCGTCACAGGACGAGCGCGGCCATCAGCAGTTCAGGAGTTCGCTGCCGATCCGGCCGGTCGTTCATGATTTCCACGCCGCCGCTGATGGCCAACTTGGCGGCATAATGAAAGTCCATCGCGATTGGCGAATCAGCGGCGACACCGAATGGTTGCGGAAGCTGTGGCCGCAGGTCAAAAAGAGCCTCGATTACTGCATCAACGAGTGGGACCCCGGCCGCAAAGGCTGGCTCGAGGAACCTCACCATAACACCTACGACATTGAATTCTGGGGGCCGGACGGCATGTGCACCAGTTTTTACATGGGCGCATTGAAAGCCGCCGTGGCAATGGGCCGTGCACTGGGCGACGATGTCGCCGGTTACGAAGCGTTGCTCGAGCGCGGATTGAAACGGATGGAACAGGAGCTGTTCGACGGTGAGTATTTCATTCAGAAAATCCAATGGCAGGGCCTGCGCGCCAAAAACCCCGTCGAAGTGCAAAGCTTCGGCGGCGGCTACTCTCCCGAAGCGCTTGCGCTCATGCAAAAGGAGGGGCCCAAATACCAATACGGCAAAGGCTGCTTGTCTGACGGCGTGCTTGGGGCGTGGCTGGGCATGGTGTGCGGGGTGGGCCATGTCATTGATGCGCGCAAGGTGGCCAGCCATCTCGAATCGGTTCATTGTTACAATTTCAAGACTGACCTTTCGGACCACGCGAACCCGCAGCGGCCATCGTATGCCTGCGGTGCAGAAGGCGGGCTGTTGCTGTGCACATGGCCAAAAGGCGGGGAACCGTCCCTCCCGTTTGTCTATTCCAATGAAGTGTGGACTGGCATTGAATACCAGGTTGCGTCGCACCTCATGATGTTGGGCAAGGTCAAGAAGGGCCTGGAAATCGTCAGGGCTTGCCGGGACCGCTACGACGGCCGAATCCGCAATCCATTCAATGAATACGAGTGCGGTCATTGGTACGCGCGGGCGATGTCGAGCTATGCGTTGTTGCAGGGGCTGTCCGGGGCTCGCTACGATGCCCTCGACAAGGTCCTGTACCTGCAGCCGTCCGTGAAAGGCGATTTTCGTTGTTTCATTTCCACTGCGACAGGCTATGGCACTGTCGGCGTCCGCAATGGCAAGCCGTTCGTCGAGGTTGCGTCGGGCACAATACCGGTCACTCGCATTGAATACAGGGCTGCAGGCAAGTGAGGAATTGAAATTGGTTGAGACAAGGGCATCCTACACCCATGTGGAACCGAATTTGTCCGGCGATTCTGCCGTTGATGGCGCTGGCTGAACTGAGCGCGTCTGTTCTTGGCGGTATCGGCGTTTCCCATGTTTCAGCCGAACTGCAAAACCCGGCCGCACGGGACACGCAACAGTCATGTCAAAGAGCCGCGATTTTGCAAGAGGGGTTGGATGCGTCAACTGCTCCGCCGACATTCGTGCAAACACCGGTTTCGCTCGTGCGGTTCTTGAATGGGACAGCCCGTTTCAGAGCAGTCGCAGCAGGAGCCGAACCGCTAGAATTCCAGTGGACCCACGGCACCGAGATCATTCCGGGCGCGACCGGTCCTGAACTTGAGCTGACAGACCTTCAGTGGTCTGACGCCGGTAACTACACCGTCGAGGTTTCCAATCGGTACGGCAGAACAGAGGCCACAGCAAGTCTGACACTGATCGCTCCGACAAAGCTGGCCAGCGTGGCAATCGGATTGGGACCGCTCGGCTACTGGCGACTCGACGAAACCAACCAAACCCTCGTGTACGATTACTGGGGCAGCAGGGATGGCAAGGCGAACGCAGGGGTCTCGCCCGGTTTGTCCGGCCCTGTCCCCAATGCCGCCAAGGGTTTCGAGGACAACAACACCGCTTTTGGTTTCGATGGCAAAAATGGCGTGGTCGAAATCCCGCCTCTGAACATCAGCAGAGCTGCAATAACGATCGTGGCGTGGATCAAACCCAACGGTTCCCAAGGTGATTATGCCCCAATTGTTTTCTGCAACGGCGGCAACACTGCCGCGGGTCTGGCATTCCAGCGCGGCGGACAGCTCGGGTACTGGTGGAACAACGCCGCCAGCACCTACAATTGGGCTTCAGCCTTGTACCCGGCCGGTGACAGTTGGAATTTCGTTGCGCTTGTCGTTGAAGCTCGAAAGGCCACAGTATATCTCGACGATCTCACCGGGTTCGGACTGCACTCGGCAGTGAACGCCGCTTATCACCCGCCGGAAGAGTTCGACGCGTTTCTAAACCTCGGCGCCGATGTCAGCGCCGGCAGATTCTTCAAAGGCGCAATCGACGACGTGGTAATCTACGACCGCGCGCTCACCGATACCGAGATACGCGCGATACGCGATGCGGGTGTGAAAGGAACCTTGGCCCAAACAAAGGTCGCAATTGTCGAACAGCCAAAGAGCCAGACCATCATGGCCGGCACCAGCCATGCGCTGCGGGCAAAAGTGATCGGTTCACAGCCGCTCTCTTTCCAATGGAAAAAAGATGGGCAGCCCATCCCATCCGGCACC
>JARYMD010000247.1 GCA_029907285.1 Verrucomicrobiota bacterium
CCGATGATCCGATACCGAACGCGGGACATTACATCGCTTGATCCAGAGCCGTGCGAGTGCGGGCGCACAATACGCCGCATTCGCAGAATAGGCCGCCGCAGTGATGATATGCTCATCATCCGTGGCGTGAATTTGTATCCGTCGCAGATCGAGGCCGCCATTTTGCGCGTGGAAGGCACGCTCCCACACTATCAGATAATCGTTGACCGCCAGAAAGACCTCGATGTGCTCGAAGTTCAGGTCGAGGTTACATCGGAAGTGTTCAGCGACACCGTGGGCGCCATTGAACAGCTCCAGCAACGGCTGAGCCGTTCGATCGAAGGTGTTACCGGCCTGCGGGCTGCCGTCCGACTCGTTGCTCCGAAGACGTTGCAGCGCAGCGAAGGCAAAGCAAAACGCGTAATCGACAAACGGAAGCTTTAGTCGTCAACTCAAACCTCGCCAACAGTTATGAAACTGAATCAAATCTCCGTTTTCCTTGAAAACCGGCCCGGCGCCTTGAGTGCCCCTTGCCGAATCCTGGCCGAAGCAGGCATCAACATCCAAACTTTCGCACTTGCCGACACTCGCGAGTTCGGCATCTTGCGCCTCATGGTGCGCGATTGGCAAAAAGCCAAAGAAGTGCTCGAGAAGAACGGGTATGTGGTGAAGGTCACCGAGGTCCTCGCCCTGGCAGTGCCAGACCGGCCCGGCGGGTTGGCCGAGGTCCTTGAGGTGATCGAGCGCGCCAATGTGAACGTGGAATACACTTATGCGTTCACTGGAAAGCACAAGGGCCAAGGGTTGCTCGTGTTCCGATTCAGCGATCCTGACGCCGCAGTGAAAGCGCTCATGGCAGGCAAAGTGAACGTCCTCAGCGCCGAAGAGATGGCCAACGAGGTCTGGAAATAACCCGGCTTGGCTGGCAGCTTTTGCTGCTCATCCGGCTCCGCGCGGAAAGGCCTTTGCGCTTCGTGAATTGGGTGTTCCACACCGGTGCGAACGATTGTGCGCCCTGACTGGGATCATCTCCGAGCTTTGGCCGATGACGAAGTGCGCGCCACGTTGAAACGGTTGCCGCTCGCGCTCCGCCGTCAGGCTCGATTGGTGCCGGTTGTCTGCGAGCCGCGTCCGAACGACCAGTTGATCGCTGACGGATACGATCCGGACTTGCTCGGTCTTTTCGTGGGCAACGCTTTTGGCGACGAGGATAGTGGATGCGCGGACGTGCCGCCGCAGATTCTGCTTTTCTTGGAGAATCTATGGGAGTTTGCGGAAGGAGATGAGCAAGTTTACCGAGATGAAGTTCGGACCACCTATTTGCACGAGCTGGGCCATTATCTTGGCTTGGACGAAATCGGGCTTGAGCAACGCGGCCTTGAATGATGCAGAAAGATTAGGGAGATGGCAGAAACATTAGGGGCAGAAAAATGAGGGTGGTGTGGATGCGCCGTGTGGAGGGACACAGTGTGCCGTTATTCGGGAATTCTTCTGCCCCCCCATGTTTCCGCCCCCCATGTTTCTGCCACCTATGTTTCTGCCGCGAAGAATAATGTTTCTGTTTAATGCCATGTTTTGACTTCGAACCGGAAATCGGTGAGAAGCACAGTGTGCTGGCGCAAAGCAATCAATCTGCCAAGCGGGGTGGAATGGTGCGTCGAAAGCGAATCGCGCAGCGCCGGTTCTTTGCCCGGACCCGAAACAACAACAAGGACATGCAAAGCGGCTGCAAGGACTGAATAAGTGAGAGTGATGCGTTGGGGCGGCGGTTTCGGTGATTTGACGGGCAGGTAAACCGCACGGCTTCGCACAACGTCTTCCGAAGCGTTCGGGAAAAGCGACGCAATATGACCGTCCTCACCCATGCCAAGGATGACAAGATCAAGGATTGGGTCCCCATTGACATTGACCGGCGTTCGACGAAGCAAATCTGCCTGCGCTTGGGCAGCATCGAATTCGGGTGATCGTCCAAGATAAACCGGGTGAACTGATTTGGGATTGATTTGCAGAGGATCGAACAAGTGGCGCCGTGCGACACCATAATTGCTCTCATTGTCATCCCACGGAACCCATCGTTCGTCGGCAAAGAAAAACTCTGTTTTCTCCCAGGAGACTGCTCGTGATTTTGACTTGGCGACAACGGATTCGAACAGCAAAGGCGCAATTCGACCCCCGGAAAGAGCAACACACCATCGTTCGCGTGTTGGAGGGGAAGCGGTCAGGTGATTGATCATGTGAGATGCTGCTGCGTCGGCAAGCGCATCTGGACCCGGGTAGGTGTGGAGTCCGATTCGATCTGTCTGTTGTGTGTGCGTGCTCATTCGGGATGATATGGTTGAGCAGCGCCGGATTGTTTGTCGAGCATGGTTAAGGGCAGTCAGGCGCCACGGGGCGGGAACGACCGGAGTTCCGGACGCTGGAAACTCGGAATTTTTATCGCCGACATCATGTGCAGGCACACGCACTCTGTTGAACGCTGCGCGTTGTGCGTTCCTTTCGGAAGGCTGGACCGCGTGTAGGATCGGTGAGGCGCCGTGTTCGGCCTGCAATTAGCGAGGCTGAGATTCGACAACCGTTCGCGGGTTTGCGGGTGTATCGCCACAAACCGGGCGCGGGTCTCTCCATGAATGATTGTGTCGTTTGAGCAGTTCGTTGGCGCAGGGTGGACCCCATGTTCCGGCGGGATAGAACTCGTTTTGTGTCAATGGCGAATCGCCCCATAAAGTTCTGATTCGGTCCACGATTGCCCAACAGACTTCGACCTCGTCGCGGCGGAGGAACAGGGTGGCGTCGCCGTCGATGGCATCAAGCAACAGGCGTTCATACGCTTCGGGCGTATAAGCGCCGAATTCGGCGTCGTAGCTGAAGTGCATTCGAACAGGGCGGACCTGCATGGATGTGCCCGGGACTTTGCCGTTGAATCGAAGGGAGATCCCTTCCTCGGGCTGGAGGCGCAGGATGATTGCGTTTGTATCGAGATTCTCACCGCATCTGGCTGCGAAAAGTACGTTAGGGGTTTGACGGAACTGGACACGGACCTCGCTGACGTTGATTGGGAGGCGTTTTCCGGTGCGGAGGTAGAATGGGACGCCGGCCCAGCGCCAGTTGTCTATCTGCAGTCTGAGAGCCACGTAGGTCTCGACATTCGAGTTCGGGTTGACTTTTGGTTCGGTTCGGTAGGCTGGGCAGGGGCGGCCATCGATCGAGCCTTCAGTGTGTTGTCCGCGCACTACGTCCTGAGGCCCGGGAGCGCGAATGGACTTCAGCACTTTGACCTTTTCGTCGCGGATCGACTCGGCTTCGAGTGACACTGGCGGTTCCATTGTGACTAGGGCGAGCACCTGGAGAAGATGATTTTGAACTACGTCGCGGAGCGCGCCGGCTTCCTCGTAGTAACCGCCGCGGCTTCCTACGCCTGCCTGTTCGCTCAGAGTGATTTGGACATAATCGACGGTTTGTCTGGACCAGATGGGCTCGAAGATCGAGTTGGCGAATCTGAACATGAGGATGTTCTGGACGGTTTCCTTGCCGAGGTAATGGTCGATCCTGAACAACTGGTTCTCGTGTGTATGTTTTGTCAGGGTTGCGTTCAATTGGCGGGCAGAAGCGAGGTCGTGTCCGAACGGCTTTTCAATGACAATCCGATTCCAGAACGGCGGCGATGGGTCGCGTCTGAAAACGCCGGTCTGATGCAGCATTTCGACGACCGGGCCGAACTGGCTTGGGGGGATTGCGAGGTAAAAGAGCCTGTTTTCGGCGAGCTGTTGATCATTTGTTGTGGAGATGGCCTGTTCGAGCGCTGCGTAAGCGTTCGGGTCCGAAAGCTCGCCTCGGCAGTAGGCGAGGCAAGAAGCGAAGCTGTCCCATGCGGTTCTGTCCACGGGTTTGGTTCGGGAATGCTTTAGGAGCGCGTCGAACAGCTCGTTGCGCCATGAATCGAGTGTATGCTCTTTGCGTGCGAAGCCTATGATGCGCGTTGGTTGTGGGAGTGCATTGGCGCGATGCAGTTGGTAGAGGGCGGGGATGAGTTTTCTGGCGGTGAGTTCGCCGGTCGCGCCGACTATGACAACAGTACATGGCGAAGGCGGGACACGGTCGCCATCAAGCTTGCAAACGATTAGGTCTTCGGGTTGTTCCAGTTGGTCCATGAGCCGAAAGATGGCGCAGGTTCGGGTGCAATTCAACCGGTTAATCGGAGTCTTGCAAAGTGATGGGCCAACTCGCACCTTTGAGGGATGAACAGGATTTCACGGAGGGAGTTTGTTCGCTGCGCCAGTTTGGCTGGAATGGGCGCGGTCGGCGCCCGGTTCGGAGTGCAGGCCGGAAGCGAGAGTGTTGCAGCAGCTTCGGCAGAACCGGAACTTGTGATTCGAGTTTACGATGGCACCGGCGAGCCGCATGGGGCAGGTGCACTGCAGGCTTTGTTTCTTTTTGAGATGAGCAAGGACCGCAATCCGCTGCCGCATCCGCGGCGTAGAATTGAGGATGGGATTGTGCGTTTCGCAGGGGGCCCGGACCGCTGTGGAATATCCATGATTTTGTCAGTGGATGGGTTCGGGACGATGAGGTTGTATGCCGACGGCGGGGGTGCCGGCTACGCACCGGGGGCAGTGGTCGAGTTGAATCGTGAGCTGGCGCATTCGCGGCTTTCTGCGGTTGAGCGGGTGATGAGCGACTGCAAGCGAAGCGGCGTGGTGTTTCCTTCGGCTGTGGAAGACCGTCTTGGGAAGGCGAGATTACTCTTGGAGAGAGCGGACAAGGAGATAAAGAAGCCGGCGCGTTGGGTGCCGCTTGCGATGGAATCGTTGCGGGAATCTCTGTGGGCCGGGGAAGAGGTTGTTCTGGCTCGTGCGCGCCATGCGATTGCGCGGCGGGGTCAAAGGAGGGGGTTTTTGTTCGGGTGCAACTTTTTCGGGTATCCGGCGCAAGGCGAAGATTACGCGGTCAAGTTTGAGCGTTTGTTCAACTTTGCGACGCTGCCATTCTACTGGCGGAACTTTGAGCCTGAGGAAGGCAAGCCGCGTTATGAGCGTGTGGATGCGATGCTTGCACGGCTCGAGCGCGGCCGCATTACGGCGAAGGGCCATCCTCTTTGTTGGTTTCACAGGGCCGGTTGTCCTGCGTGGATGGAAGGACGCCCATTTGGGGAGTGGCGGAGACAGCAAGAACGCCGAGTGCGGGAGATAGTGAGCAGGTATCGTGGGCGCATTCAAGTTTATGATGTGATCAATGAAGCACATGATTGGGGCAACGAACCCGGCTTCAGCAGCGATGAACTGGTGGAAATGACCCGTGTTGTTGCGGATGCGACTCATGCTGCAGACCCTCAAGCCCTGCGTGTGGTGAACAACTGCAGTTTGTTTGGCGAATACGTGGCTGATGGGAGAACCTATCTTGGGGCTCAAAACCGCAGGTTGCACACTCCTTTGCAGTATTTGCGGGCGGTGATCAATGCAGGCATCGATTTCGATGCGGTAGGCTTGCAGGTTTACTACCCGGGGCATGACATGTTTGAGATTGCTGCCATGCTCGACAGATTCGCCGCGCTGGGCAAGCCGTTGCATATAACGGAGCTAGGGGTTGCATCGAGCACGGAGCGAGATGAACGCGGCCTGATCAAAGACCCGGGCAAAGCATGGTGGCACGGGCCATGGAGCGAATCGATTCAAGCCGATTGGATCGAACAGTTTTACACAATTTGTTACGCGCACCCCAGTATCGAGGCGATCACATGGTGGGATTTCACAGATGCGCCCGGGCATTTTTGGCCACACGGCGGTTTTTTGAGAGCTGACCTGACGCCGAAAGAAAGCTACGAACGCTTGCAGCGGCTGATCACCGGCTGGCGTGAGGGGGCGTGAGCGCTTCTGGTTGCACTTGATGCATATGCCACCTGCAGATTCACAGAACGAGATTCGCTGTGGAAGCATGGCCCGAGAGCCTCAAAAGCCGGGCCACGGCCAGCGCAGCCGGCTGCCCGAGCTGCTTATTACCATTGTCATCGGGGGCGTGCATGTGCTGTTTCTTGCATGGGCGATTTGGCCGAACAGGAACAACCTGAACCCGGACGGGATATCATATTTGCGGCTGGCGGGCTACTACGCGGAACTGAAAACGTCGCTGATGATCAGCGGTTACTGGGGGCCGATGTTGAGCTGGATAGCTGCGGTGTGGATCAAGCTTGGCGTGCCGGTGTTGATTGCGGGGCGTGTGAGCATGGCATTGAGTGCGGTTGTTTTTGCGTGGGGCGCTCGGGCTCTGCTGTGCGCGTTTCCGCTGCCTGCATGGGCGCAACAGGTTGGGTTTGGGCTTGCGGCATTGTGGAGTGTGTTTTGGTCGATCGAGTACATATCACCGGACCTGTTGGTGTGCGGTCTGATGTGTTTTGGAGCGGCGCGGATGATGCGCGGCGATTGGGTGACGGACCGCAAGCAGAACGTCGTGTCGGGGATTATTTGGGGGCTGGCCTATCTTGCCAAGGCGGTTGCGCTGCCAATGGCTTTTGCGATGGGAACCGTGATTGCATGGCTCTGGCACTGGCGCGAAAAACGGAATGCCAAGCAAGTGTGGATTGGGTTGGGAGTGACATGGATTGTGTGTTTGGCAGTGGGATTGCCATGGATGGCAGTGCTGTCGGTTCATTACGGCAAGCCA
>JARYMD010000248.1 GCA_029907285.1 Verrucomicrobiota bacterium
TTGCCGTCCTCAAGTATGCCGATGCCAAGTCCGTCGCCAACGTCATAAAGGAGCTGTTCCAACAGGACACCACCCAGAACCGCAACCAACAGGGCGGCCCCGGCAGGTTCTTCAATTTCATGCGCGGCGGCCCTGGCGGACAGGGAGGTGACGCAGCACAGATGAGCGCGCGGTCAAACGGGCGCGCTCCGCAACCGCGCGTTACCGCCGTGGCCGATGAACGCAGCAACGCCGTCGTTGTCAGCGCACCAGAAGATCAAATGCCGGTCATCGAGGGGCTCATCGCCGAACTCGACCAAAACATCGATGAGATTACCGAGCTTCGGGTTTTTCACCTGCAGTATGCAGACCCGCAGGAGATGGCAAGCCTTCTTACCAGCCTGTTTCCGGACCCGACGACAAGCCAGCAGGGCAGCAGGGGCCAGTTTCAGTTTGGCGGCGGATTTGGCGGTGGGCCGCCCGGCCAGGGCGGAGCCAGAGGCGGGACAACGTCAAACACCAGCGAGCGCGCCATCAAGCAATCGCGCGTGGTTGCTGTTCCCGACCCGCGCACCAGATCGGTCGTGGTCAGCGCCGCTCGAAATCTCATGGACCAAATCGCAGCCATGATCACCGACCTCGATTCAGACCCTGCGCGAAAACAAAAGGTGTTCGTGTTTGATGTTCAGAACAGCGACCCCGAACAGGTCCAGGAAATCCTGCAGAGCCTTTTCCCGGCCCAGAATTATGGCGCCGGTTACACCCGTGCGCGTTCTTCCGGCCAGAACCGAGCCGGAAGCCAGTTGAACAGGCGCGCCCAGCAAAATATGAACATGGGCTTCGGACGTAACACCGGCATGGGAACCACCGGATTCGGCAACACCGACATGCGCATGGGCGGACAATAACTCACTGACAAGAATTGTTTTCAGTTAACACCGAAAATTCAAAGGACACATTATGCCAACCTCGACTTTCAGCTCCAATGGCATCGCCATGCTGGCTGCTGCCTTCGCCATGGCTGCCGCCTCAGAAGCTCTTGCCCAGTTCGGGATGGGAGGCGCATTCGGGCGATCAAGCACGACCACATACCCGAGCGCAACTTCAATAGGCGCTGCCACGTTCATGAGCGATCCCGAGACCCGCAAGCTTGTGGTGGTAACCGACGAGGAAACCGCTCAGTACATTGCCAACGTCGTTACGAACCTCGACCGCCGCCCGCCACAAGTCCTGATCAAAGTGGTTTTCATGGAAGCCACCTACAGCAAGGACCTCGACATCGGTGTCGAGGGCGGCATCAGCAGGTCGATTAACGGCGCCGCTCAAGGCAGCGCATCGCACGCCTTTGGCATTTCGAGTCTGGGCAGCCTCGTCAACTCAAATGTCAATGTGTTCAATCAGCCAATTTCCGGCTTTGCACCAATACCACCGGGAGCCGGCCTGTACACCGTGCTTGCGAACGATTACCAGGCCACGCTCCGCGCAATAGCCCGCGCCGGAAAAACCGAGGTGCTGTCCCGCCCATCCATCCTTGCCAGAAACAACCAGCAGGCAACCATCAGCCTCGGCAAAGAGGTCCCAATCATAAGTGGCACGCGATTCGATACGCTGGGGAACCAGTACAATACGGTGAGTTACCGCACGGTAGGCATTCAGTTGACGGTGACTCCATTCATAACGTCGGACGGCATGGTGGAAATGATTGTCACACCAACAATCTCCGATCTCGCGGACAAGAGCCAGTGGGTCACAACTTCAAGCGGCCCAAGCGGAACAATCAGTTCCCCGGTCATCAACTCGCGATCAGCAGATACGGTCGTGGTAGTCCCCAACGGCCAAACCGTTATCATCGGCGGCCTCATGGAAAAACAGAACCAGCGCGCCGAGAGCAAGATACCATTGCTGGGTGACATACCACTGCTCGGCGCAGCGTTCCGCCATCGCGTCGATAACAATACAAAGACCGAACTGCTGATATTCCTGACTCCGACGATCGTCGATACGCCGACGGAACTTGCCGCGATGTCAAGCGCCGAACGCTCCGCAGCCAGCGCATCGCAATCAGCTTTCTCCCAAAGCGAGCTCGAGTCATTCCTCGGCAACGTTCCGCCCGTGACAAACAGCCCGCCTGCCAAGGCCAAACCAGCCAGAAAAACAAGACGGTAATGGCTTGCTTGCGGATCAGTCGAACAATTAGCTTGAACGCCGTATGAGCCGACGCACGCCATGGGTTTACGCCGGCATTGTGGCCGCGTGGCTCTTGCTGGTGGTCTGGCAGGCCATCGAGCACCAGCGAGTCTGCGCCCAGGCGCGTGCTGCTCTGATCAACCGCGCAAAGGACATATCCAGCACAGTGGGCCTTGTAATGCGTTCCCAGCGGCGGTTCGGAGGCATCATATCGCGAGAGCGGCTCGAATCGGCCCTAACAGCCTTGATCAATCCTGAGGAACTGAACGCGGTGGCGCTCCTCAATGCTGCCGGTGAAGTCGTCGCCGCCGCCGGCGAACCGATCGATCTCGACGTCAAAGGGCTTCCCACAGGCGCGCATTGGGATAAAAACCATGTTACGCTTCTTAACCTGGTCGATTTGGGGACAAATGTCACCGCAGTTGCAGCCGGGCCCGAGTCTTCGCATCCAACACTGGTTATTCCACGCAGCGAACTCTACAATCCGTTTGGCACAAATCGCCCCGGCACGAACCGTTTTCCACAGTTTCCTCGCGAGCGCGATCCGAACCGCCAACCAGAGGCAAGGGGACCAGGTGACGCGCCCCAGCAACCGCCAGATGGAGCAGGCGTTTTCCCTCATGACGGGCCGCGTGACCCTGCAGGACCGCGCGACCCCCAAAGAGAAGGCGGCGGACGGCCAAACAGGCCGGCTTTCGGACGTCCGTTTTGGATGAGCGAGCAGGAGTTCCAAGCCGCCATCCGCAAACAGGGTGTCCACAGCTTCGTTATGATGCTCTCCGCAACACCGGTCAGGGCCGCCGCAAGCCACGACCTGTGGCTCCGTGCATTGATTACAGCTCTGGGCACGGTCGCGGCCATGAGCTTTGGCCTCGCATGGCGCGGCCTGCTCACGTCTTCAGAACTGGAAGTCAGACTTGCCCGCGCCGCTGAGCTGAACGCCCGCCTGAAGGAAATGAACCTTGCTGCTGCGGGCCTGGCTCACGAAACCAAAAACCCGCTTAACATCATCCGCGGAATGGCCCAGGTGATTTCCAAGCTCGATCAGATTCCCGAAGAAGTCCGCCAGAAAACACGCCAGATAATCGAGGAAACCGATCGTGTCACTTCACAGCTTAATGATTTCATCAATTATTCGCGCCCCAGAGAAGTGCATCGCAAAATCGTCGATCTCAACGCTGTTGTCGCTGAAGTTGCCCGTGCGCTCACCCACGATCTCGAAGAAAAAGCTGTGCAGCTCGAGGTCCAGCAAAGCCTGCCGCGAATCGAGGCAGATGAAGCTCTGCTTCGTCAGGCATTGTTCAACCTCTTCCTCAACGCAATTCAGGCTGTCCCGATTCATGGTCAGATTCGGGTCGCAGCCCAACGAACCGGCCCGTCTGAAGGTGCGCTCGAAATACGCGATAACGGCCCGGGTGTGGCGCCAGAACACCGCACCGAAATATTCAAGCCCTATTTCACCACACACGAAACCGGGACCGGCTTTGGCCTTGCCGTCGTCCAGCAAATCGTGTTCGCCCACGGGTGGGATATCGAGTGCCTTCCCAACCAGCCGCGTGGCGCGGTTTTCCGCATCTCGCATCTCAGACTCGCGCCTGCTGCTTGACACTGGCGTGCTTCGTGTAAACTAGGGGCCGTGAACGCTCCACGCATCCTGATTGTAGATGACGATCCCAGCCAACGAAGCCTTTTGGACTCGTTCCTACGAAACCAGGGCTTCCAAACCACCGCGGTCGCCTCGGGCGAACAAGCCCTCGACATCCTCGGCCGAGAAGAAATCGACATGATGATCTCCGACGTTCGCATGCCCGGCATCTCGGGACTCGAAACACTCCGGAAGGCACGCAAACAAAACTCCGCACTCCCGGTCCTCATGGTCACAGCATATGCCGACATCCGCGACGCCGTCGGCGCAATGCGAGACGGCGCCGTCGATTACCTCGCAAAACCAATTGACCTTGACGAACTCCTTGCTCTGGTCCGAAAAGCAACCGGAATTGCCGGAGCCGGTCCGGCCGTTTTCGAACAGAAACGTCTCCCGCCAGGCATTGTCGCCGAAAGCCCGCTCACACAGGCCGTCTTCCGGGAAGCGGCTCTGGTCGCACCATCTGAAACCCGCCTTCTGATCACAGGCGAAAGTGGCGTGGGCAAGGAAATTGTGGCCGAAGTCATCCATATGTGGAGCCCGCGCGCCGCCGGTCCGCTGGTCAAGGTCAACTGCGCTGCGATTCCGGAAACGCTGCTGGAAAGCGAGCTTTTCGGCCACGAGAAAGGTGCGTTCACTGGCGCAGTAGCCCAGCGCATAGGACGGTTCGAATTGGCTTCAAACGGCACGATTTTTCTCGATGAAATCGCTGAAATGTCGCCTCACCTCCAGGCCAAGCTCCTCCGGGTTACACATGATGGCTGCTTTCAGCGCGTTGGATCGAACGTGGAATTGCACACGCGCGCAAGAATCCTCGCCGCCACAAATCGAAACCTCGAAGAAGAAGTCAAGAAAGGCCGGTTCCGTGAGGACTTGTATTACCGGCTCAACGTGGTCGAGATTCACATCCCGCCCCTGCGTGAACGGCGCGAGGATATCATCCCGCTGGCCAGCCAGTTCCTCGCCGAACTCACACAGGGCCGTGCCCGGTTCTCGCCATCGGTGATCGATTGCCTCGAGAATTATTCGTGGCCGGGCAATGTCCGGGAACTCAGAAACGCCATGGAACGCGCTGCGTTGCTGTCCCGGGGCGGACTGGTCCTTCCCGAACACCTACCTGCGCGCGTTCGCCAATCAACGCAAACCTCCGCGGGCGTCCCACAGGCAACTTTGAATCCGGACAGCACATTGGCGCCCTCCGCAACGTCGGCCCGCAGCCTGGAAGGAATTGAACTCGAGGCAATCTCGAAAGCACTTCACGAGCACGACTTCAATCGCACCGAGACCGCCCGCGCCCTTGGCATCAGCAGGCGCACTCTTGTTTACAAACTTCAACGGCTCCGTGCCCTCGGTTACAAGGTCGATCCGGAGAGATAATCCAAGTCAACCCGAGACACAGACTTTCGCATGACACTCACGAAACGCCGGTTGTTCCTGCTCCTTCTTGCCGGCTTGGGCTTTGCTGTTGGGATCGGCCTGCTCGTGGATGCATTCCGCAAGCCGCCCGTCGCAGTCAACGGACGCACCTTGACCGAATGGCTCGCAGACCTCGACGCCTCAGATGAAAAAAACCGCATTGCCGCAGAACAGGCCGTAACCCTCGCCGGCACCAACGCAGTCCAAACACTCAGAGGCATCCTCAACCGGAAAGACCCGTTGCTCCTTTCAGCATACCGAAAGATCGGCCCGCAGCTCCCGCGCTGGGCACAGCGCCAACTCCATCTGCTCATCAAGCCGGCTGACTTCGACATGCATCGCAAACACGCCGCACAAGCCCTCGGCTTGATTGGCCCGGCCGCAGCACCCGCCATACCCGACCTGATCAATGCCCTTGCCGACCGCGGCCCAATGGTGTGCCTTGCTGCGGTCCATGCCCTTTCGCGCATGGGAAAAGACGCCCTGCCGCCCCTTGCCCAGGCCCTCAAGACCGCGCCACAGGACGCAAGACTGCACATCCTCTCAATTCTCGCCGAACACGGGACTGAAACCGAACTTCCGCTGCCGGATTTGCTCAACCTTCTTGCAACGAGCGGCAGCGACACTGAAATCACCGCAACAATCCACGTGCTGCGCAAACTCGACCTCAAATCGTTGCAACCACTGTTCGCAATGCTCGGGTCGCCTGACAGCAAGACACGCGACAGAGCAAAACGCGCTTTTGCTTCCGTGGCTGGGGCCAATCCATCAATGCCATTCAAACTCGCCGAGCTTTATCCGGATCAACCTTTGCCTGTCAGATCGGCAATGGCCGATGTGCTCGAACAGTCAAGCGTTCCCCGGCATCTGACAGGCGTTTTCATGTTGAAGGTCGCTGCAGATACCGACCCTCGGCTTCAACAACGCGGAACAGAATGGCTCCGGCAACACTTGAGCCTCGATGAACTCGATCGCCTGTTGAAAACCGTGCCCGAACCTGTGCGCCATCAGATTCGCGCTTCCTACAGCCAATCTTCAGAACCCGGCGCCCGGGATCATTAGCCCGGCAAAATTCACCGGAATGAAGATTTGGGTGACTTGGTCTTGCCAGGTGGTGAGATTTCCGCACTATGCAGAACAGTGTCACGCAACCGAGCGGATTTGGAAAGGAGCATGATGCGGGCTTTCAGCCCTTATTGATACTGATCTGGCGCCTGGTACCTGGGCCGATGGCCCAGGCTGGTATGGGGCCGGGCCTTCGGCCCTCGAGTTATTGGTCCACGAACACCAACGGTCTCGAACCCATTGAGGGGCGTTCATGGCTGAAACAACCAACTACGCTGCCACGCACAACGCGGTTGTCTTGGTCGGTCAT
>JARYMD010000249.1 GCA_029907285.1 Verrucomicrobiota bacterium
CATGCGATCCACAGCAAGAGCAAGCAACGCCCTTGCTCTTGACCGCCGGTCATATGCGATTTCGACTCAATGCTCCTCAACCAATGACAACCACGCATGCGCACAGCATGTGGCTAAAGCCGATCCTGTCCAGTTCAAATGAAATTGCCTTGCAGCCGATCAAATAGCACTCTCACACAGCGCAGTGGAACCGGAACAGCTTTGCCATCGCGAAACGAACACCGGCACGTTGATCCTGGCATTGCAACGGTTGGAACAGGAGTCCTATGAAGAAGAATCTGGTTTGTTTGAGTCTCGGCTGGTTTTTTGCGGCAGCCTTGTGGATTGGGCATTCGGCGGTCTCGCTTCCGAGAAGCACGCCGGAAGAACAGGGTGTTTCGTCGTCGGCGCTGCTCGAGTTTGTCAACGCTTTGGACCAGCAGATCGATGGCATGCACAGCATCATGATTGTGCGCCACGGGCGTGTTATTGCCGAAGGCTGGTGGGAGCCGTACGGCCCCGGACATAACCACGTGCTGTATTCGCTCAGCAAGAGTTTCACTTCCACTGCCGTCGGATTTGCCGTGGCCGAGGGCAAGCTCAGCATTGACGACGAAGTCATCAAATTCTTCCCCGAAGACACGCCGGCCAATCCCAGCAGCAACTTGAAAGCGATGCGCGTTCGGGACCTTCTGACGATGTCCACAGGCCATCAGGACGAGCCGCCGATCTCGCCCGACGAAATGTGCGCGAAGTCGTTCCTCGCGCACCCGGTCCCTCATTTGCCGGGCACGCATTTCAAGTACAACACTGCCGCCACTTTCATGCTGTCGGCAATTGTTCAGAAAGTCACCGGTCAAACGGTGCTTGATTACCTTCGACCTCGGTTGTTTCAACCGCTGGGGATCGAACATCCGGTTTGGGAGACAAATTTTCAGGGGATTTCCCTTGGCGGATACGGTCTGCGAGTGCGCACGGAAGACATCGCCAGGTTCGGCCAGTTGTACCTTCAAAATGGCCGGTGGCAGGGCAAACAGTTGCTGCCCGCCGCATGGATTCAGATGGCAACCTCGAAGCAGGTCTCCAACGGCAGCAACCCGGAAAGCGATTGGAACCATGGTTACGGTTTTCAATTCTGGCGCTGCCGTCACAATGCCTACCGCGGCGATGGAGCGTTCGGTCAGTACTGTCTCGTGATGCCTGACCAAGACTCGGTCATTGCTATCACAAGTGGCACCGGCAACATGCAGGCCGTGCTGAATGTCATCTGGGACAAGTTCCTGCCCGCGTGCCGACAGAAAAAGCTCCGCCCGGATCGTGCTTCGCAAGCCGAGTTGAGGCGGCGGCTGGCCAGCTTGAGGGTCCCGCCGGTCTGCGGTGCCAAAACTTCAGGCCTGGCCGCTGAAGCCTTGAATTGCTGCTACGTTTTTCCGGCAAACGACCAGAAGCTTGCCAGCGTGTCGGTCAAGTCAACCGATAACGGTCAGAGCATGACATTGGTGATGGAGTTCGACGGAAAAGAGGTCCAATTGCCCGCAGGTTATGAGCAGTACCTCCGGGGCCGCGCACCTCTTTCCATGGGCTTGTTGTCCGAGTTCCCGAGTGAACCTGTGGCTGGCACTTTTGCATGGACGGCGCCCAATACAATGGAAATCAAGGTTTGCGCCTACGAAACTCCATATCATCTGATTTTCAGGCTCAAATTCGAGGAGGACAAGGTCACGCTGGACCGAGAATCAAACGTGTCGTTCGGATCACGCAAGCTGCCAACGTTGCAGGGGAAGAAGTCGGGTTAGCGAGGCCGCCGGGTCTAACCCGGAAATCTCACCGGCCACTCCCTCGGATGCACCCGTATTTTCGTTCCTGTGAGATTGCTTGGTAGGGGCGGCATCAAACCCGCCGCCGTCCCGGCAACGCAATAGAGTGCCAGGCTCATTGTTTGGGTGTGGACCCAAATAAAGTGCCAGGCTCGTTGTTTCAAACTTTGGTCTTCCGCCTGAAGGTGGGACTCTGACGCGCCGCGGTGGTGAGAACGCGAGATGCACGGCGCAACCGATCGCTCCCTGAGCCCCGCGTTCACGCGGAGATGTGAAAGCTCGCAAAACTCTTTGCAGCAATTCCGGCCTGAAGGGTTCGACTCGACAGCCGCAACCAGCTCTGCAAACCTCATGTCGTGCAACAATCGATCGTAACCCTTGACATGGAAGGCGTGCTCACGCCCGAAATCTGGATCGCCGTCGCGGAAAAGACGGGCATTCCCGAGCTCAGGCTTACCACCCGCGACGTCCCGGATTACGACGTGTTGATGCGGGGCAGGCTCGCCCTGCTGGCCAAACATGGGCTCTGCCTTTCGCACATTCAGTCCGTGATCAGCACGTTGAAGCCTCTGGATGGCGCGCTCGAGTTCCTGTGCGAGCTGCGCGCTTTCACACAGGTAATCATCCTCTCTGACACGTTCGAGCAGTTTGCACAGCCGTTGCTGCGCCAACTGGAGTGGCCGACGCTCTTTTGCCATCGCCTTGTTGTGGAGAACGACCGGATAGTTGGTTACCAGATTCGCATTCGCGAACAGAAGCAACGCGCTGTGGCGGCACTGAAATCGCTCAATTACAGGGTGATTGCCGTTGGGGATTCTTACAACGACACCACCATGTTGAAGGAAGCCGATGTGGGCTTTCTGTTTCGCGCGCCTGAGAACGTGCGGTGCGAATTACCACAGTTCAAATCGGTCGAAGACTACCCCGATCTTTTGGACCTGATCCGGAAAGAGCACCAAAACTGAGCGCTGCGTTGTCCGTGGCCGGGCAGTCTGGCGGTCTGACGCGGACGCCGCGCGCGACCGCCCGGGCAACCAGGGGCAACATTGCCAATCAGTCTTCCGGCTTCACATCCCTGCTGGTGAGGTCCTGCAACGCGGCTCTCACGCTCTTGCCCTGGTAGAGCATGGCATGCACTTCGTCAATGATTGGTGTCGAGACGTTGTGGCGCCGAGCGAGGACGTAGGCCGATCGCGCTGTTGGGTAACCCTCAGCCACGCTGACAGACGAAGCCAGAATCTCAGAGAGCTGTTCGCCCCGGCCCAATCGTTCGCCCAAGGTTCTGTTCCGGCTCAGCTTCGAAAAACATGTCACGACAAGATCGCCTATCCCGCTCAATCCGGCGAACGTCTCGGGCCGCGCTCCACATGCCACACCGAGCCGGCGGATTTCCGCAATGGCACGGGTTACAAGTGCGGCCTTGGAGTTGTCGCCAAACCCAAGCCCGTCGCACACTCCGGCGGCGATTGCGATCACGTTTTTGAGCGCACCGCCAAACTCGACTCCGAGAATGTCGGTGCTGGTATAAATCCTGAAGGCTGGCCGGTGAAACAGGCGTTGCACAAGCGCGGCGTCGTCGGAGTTCCGGCTCGCCGCCACAGCCGCGGTTGGGATTCCGCGGGCCACTTCAAGGGCCAGCGTCGGCCCCGACAAAGCCACGCAGCGCGCACGAGGCGCGACCGCCCCGAGCACGCCGCTCATTGGCAATCCGGACTCGTAATCGATTCCTTTTGTGACACTGACCACGATTCCGTTGAACTCGCGCAAGGCACTCCCAACGCGCCGATAAGCGAATGACGGGACAGCCATGACGACCATTTCACCCGCATTTGCTGCAACGGCGAGGTCAGGTTCGACGCCCAGCCCCTCAGGCAGGTCGATGTCCGGCAGGTATTTCTGGTTCCTGCCAGTCGTCGGAATGCGAAGAAGATTTGGCGTGTCGTTGTCCCACAGAACGACACTGTTGCCCCCTTGATGGAGATGCCGGGCAAGCGCAGTACCCCATGCGCCAGCCCCCAAAACAGAGATTTTCATAGACTTCCTTGCACCGCTGTCATTCCAAATATGCGCGGATTCTTCGGAACACCAAAACTCCGAAACACTGAAACTCCGAAACTCCGAAACTCCGAAACACTGCTTGTGCCCTCCGTTTGCAGTCCATGGTCGTTGGTCTGCTGTCAGTGGTCTGCGGTCCGCGTCTCGCTGCCGGTTTGTCTTGTTTGGAACTCGGTTGTGTCAGCACCGCGCCGATGCTCTTCGGCGGCTTCCAGCGCCCTGTCTCGGCCGAACCGATGTTCCGTCCCGTTCATGAGCCTGTTGATGTTCGATCTATGCGCATATATGACCACCACGGCCATTAACACAGCAAACGCGGTTAGAAATGAGTTTCCTTTTGTGACCCAGACCAGAAAAGGCAGGGCCAGGGCTGCGCTGATCGACGCAAGCGAAACATAGCGGCCCAGGAGAAAAACGATCGCCCACGCCGCCGTTGCAAGCAGGAGCGCGACCGGCGTGATCACAGCCAGAACCCCGGCGGATGTTGCAACGCCTTTCCCGCCCCTGAACTTCAACCAACAGGTGTAATTGTGCCCGAGGATCGCGCCGGCACCAGCAAGCACCGAAAGCAGATTCTGATCAGCACCAGCCGTCGGCCCAACCGCCGCAGCAAGCCGGGGCACTCCCCAGCACGCAAGCGCGCCTTTGGCGGCGTCAAGAATCAGCACGATTGCGCCCGCTTTTTTTCCAAGCACACGCAACGCGTTTGTTGCGCCTATGTTGCCGCTGCCCACACTGCGCAAATCTATCCCCCGCGCCCGCCCCATGAGAAAGCCCGTCGGAACCGAGCCAAGCAGGTATCCGGAAAAGACTGCTGCAAGGCACAGAATGATGGTCATGCGAAAACTCTAAGCGACAGACGTTGTTTGTCCATAAAACTCCAGCAATCAGATTGGTCTGTGCAAAAGCGCGTGACCTGCTACACTGGATGGCAGCGAAAATGAACAGCTCAGGTCAAAACGCTACAATGGCCGTCTTTCTTGACCTCGAAAACATCGCCATCGGCGCGCGCGAGGCCAATTTGCCCCGTTTCGACATCCGGAAGGTGCTCGAACGAATGTTGCTCAAAGGCCATATCGTGGTCAAAAAAGCCTATTGCGATTTCGAGCGGTTCAAAGAGTTCAAACGCGACCTGCACGGAGCCGCTTTCGAGCTGATCGAGATTCCACATGTCCGGCAGTCCGGCAAAAATTCCGCCGACATCCGGATGGTCGTCGATGCCCTTGACCTTTGTTACACCAAGAGTCACGTGGACACTTTCGTGATTGTGAGCGGCGACTCTGATTTCTCGCCCCTTGTCAGCAAGCTCCGTGAGAATGCAAAAAAGGTGATCGGCGTCGGCGTGCGCAAATCCACATCTGACCTTTTCCTGAACAACTGCGACGAGTTCATGTATTACGACGATCTTGTCCATGCTGAAGCTTCAAAGTCAAAGGCGCGCGCTGCAGGTGGCACACCCACGGCATCCGATGCTGACAAGGCCGCAGCCCTCGAAAGAGCGTTGAACCTGGTTGTTGAGACGGTCGAGGCTCTCAGCGAAGAACGCGAAGAAAACGATCGCATTTGGAGTTCCATGGTCAAACAAGCCATTAAACGACGCGACCCGGGCTTCAGCGAACGCGCTTGCGGTTTGCGGTCGTTCCATGACCTCCTTCTTGAGGCGCAGCGCCGGGGTTTGGTGAAACTCGAGGCCGACGAGAAATCCAAGAGTTACACCGTCCGTCTGGCCTGATTGCCTGGCACTCTCGACGGAGTTGCCCCGCCATTGAACCCCGCTGCAACCGCGCCAAATTAGGGCACGGAAATCTCACAAGACCGGGAGCGTCGCTTGCGCGTTGGGCATCATGTCGCCACATGCGGACTCGGTCTGAGGCTGTGCTTGGCTGCTGCTGAGTTCACTCGCCAATGATCTTGACCAGCACGGCTTTCCGCCTTCGGCCATCAAACTCCCCGTAAAAAATCTGTTCCCATGGCCCGAAATCGAGTTCGCCGTCTGTGATTGCGATTACGACCTCGCGGCCCATGACCTGGCGTTTCAGATGCGCGTCGGCGTTGTCCTCGCCGGTCAGATTGTGCCGGTACTGGGTGATTGGAGCATGAGGCGCCAGCCGTTCCAACCACACATCAAAATCGTGCAGCAACCCCTCTTCATTGTCGTTTATGAAAACGGAGGCGGATATGTGCATCGCGTTGACAAGGCACAGTCCTTCTTTCACCCCGCTGCGCCTGACCAGCGCGGCCACTTTGTCCGTGATGTTCACGTACCCGCGGCGATGCGGAATTTCAAACCAGAGGCGTTCAGTGAGTGACTTCATGCTCCACAGAGCAAAGCAAAACCTGCACAACCAGGCAACAAACCGTTTGCAAGAGGCAGGGTCCGCTCGGCCACTTTGCAAATAAAGTGCCAGGCACTTTGTTCCAGGAGCGCGGCCGTCTCGGCCGCATCAACCCCACGGCCGATCGTTCGCGAGTTTCGAAATAGAGTGCCAGGCACTTTGTTCGGCGCTGCTCGAATCCGGCTGCTCCGGGCAGTTCAAACCCAGCCCCGTAGGGGCGGCATCAAACCCGCCGCGGTCTTGGCAACGCAACCAACCGGTTTGTGCATGCGCCTCGAGTGCGATGCCGCTCGTACGGAGCTTGTCAGGTTTGCGGTCCGCGCCGCCTACAAATATGCCGGCCCTACGGGCCTTGGCTCTGGCCGACAGACGACCATGTCGGTCAACTGACAGGAACGTTCAACGTGCAACGT
>JARYMD010000024.1 GCA_029907285.1 Verrucomicrobiota bacterium
CGACGATCAACAGGTCCTCCGTGAAGGCCGAACAATCCTCAACCAAGACGAAGAGTTAACCCGCCACGACGGCTCGAAAACATGGATTCTGACCTCCAAGGTCCCCTTGCGCGACACGACCGGACGCATTGTTGGACTGGCAGGATTTGGTCTGGACATAACAGAACGCAAGCACGCCGAGGACCAGCTAGCCAGGCTGGCGCAGGACTGGCAAAGGACTTTTGATGCAAGCAACGATGCAATTTGGATTCTGGATGCCGAAAACCGAATCGTGCGCTCAAATAAAACAGCAGAACGGCTGTTTTCATGCCCCTCTGACCAGATGATCGGCCAGTTTTGTTGGGCAATAGTTCACGGCTCATCGATGGCCGACCCGGCATGCCCCCTCGCCCGCGCCAGGTCCACCATGCAGCGCGAAAGAAACGAAATGCAACGGGGCAATTGCATCTTGGAAGTGTCGGTGGACCCACTCTTCGATCAAAACGGCAATTACACCGGCGCCGTCCATATTGTAAGCGACATTACAGAACGAAAAAATGCAGAAGCAAGGCTCTTGCAGTCACAAAAACTCGAGGCGATAGGGCAACTCGCAGCCGGAGTCGCACATGACTTCAACAATCTCTTGACCATTGTCCAGGGAAATGCTTCTCTGCTGCTCGCGTCTTTGCCAAGCGATGGAGATGCCCCAAACCTTGTGGACCAGATCATTCATGCGGCCAGCCGAGCAGCGGCACTGACAAGGCAATTGCTCGCCTTCAGCCGCGCCCAGCACATGGAAACCCGGCCGCTCAACTTGAACGAAACAATCGACAGCCTGGTGAAAATGCTCAACCGGATTCTCGGTGAGGACATAAACCTTGAGTGCCACCTCGCACCCGGGCTGCCGCCGATCGTGGCTGACCCAAACATGATCGAGCAGGTGATAATGAATCTTGTCGTCAATGCGCGTGACGCAATGCGAAAAGGCGGGCGGCTGACCATCGCGACTGAAACACTCCACCTTGACGCAGGAACCGCCCGCGCTTGCCCGGAAGCACGGGAAGGATTGTTTGTCTGTTTGACCGTGAAGGACACGGGAGTCGGGATTCAGCCGGAGCACCTTCCACACATCTTCGACCCGTTTTTTACCACCAAAGAAATCGGCAAGGGCACAGGCCTGGGTCTGGCCACAGTTTACGGCATCGTAAAACAGCACAGGGGTTGGATCGACGTCTCCAGCAGCGCCGGCGCCGGCACCACATTGAAAGTGTGCCTGCCCGCCGCCAAACACACTGCACACGCCCAGACGCACACCGAAACCAAACCGCGCGGTGGTACCGAAACAATCCTCCTCGTCGAAGACGAGCCCGCCGTCCGAAAATTGAACCGGCTGCTGCTTGAACACGGCGGTTACCGGGTCTTGGAAGCCGGGTCCGGCCCTGAAGCCATTGAACTCTGGAAGTCACATGCCGACGAAATCGATCTGCTTCTTACCGACGTTGTGATGCCCGGAGGAATGACGGGTTGGGAGCTGGCCAGACAGCTCAATTCCGAAAAACCCACTCTGAGAATTGTCCTCACAAGCGGTTATAACACAACTGAAATCGACGCCGAGAACAGCCTCGTCCAGCAGGGAAATGTGTCGCTCCTTCAAAAGCCATACCTCCCCAATATGCTCCTTCAAACAGTCCGCGAATGCCTCGACGCTCAAGCGCACAACCCATGGTCGCATCGCGGCGCAGTCGCAACTGAATAATTTTAGCCCGCATACCCAACCCGGAAATCGCACCACCCGGCCGACCCAAGAGACCCAAGGTTTCATTCCGGCGACATCTCCGGATTCCAGCGGCGCTACCCCTGCTCGACTTTCGCAACCACAACTTCGCGTCCGTGTGCGCGCAAAGCTTCAATCATCTCCCCAGGCGCATTCGAGTCGGTCACTATCGTGTGCACCGCCTCGAGCCCACAGAGAAAAGAGAGCGATTTGCGGCCGAACTTGGTGTGATCAAGACAAAACACAACCCGCTGCGCCGCTCGCATCATGGCACGCTGAATGTCAATCAAAAGCCCGTGGGAGTTTGTGATGCCCTCCAAAGTAATCCCGCCCGCACCCATCACCGCAACATCAGCATGCATGCGTGAAAAGGACTCGACCGCCAACGGCCCCACCAGCACCCCAACGCGGGGATAAATCACCCCGCCCGAAAGAACAACTTCAACAAGATTCGACGACGCATACAGGTTCGCAACCGGCAGCGAGTTGGTTATGATCTGCGGCCGCTTCGGCTCCAAATACCGCGCAACGTGGTACACGGTTGTCCCCCCATCCACAATCACGCTCTGCCGCGGCGACACCAGTTCCGCACAAGCCTTGCCGATCGCCTCTTTCTCCGCCCATTGGTGGGTCTCCCGCGCATTGAAAACAAACTCGTCAGTGCGCGGATTCACAATTCGCGCGCCGCCATGCGTCCTTCGCACCGTGCCCGCAGACTCCAGGTTGTCCAAATCACGCCTGACCGTCGAAACCGAGACACCCACCTCCTCGGCTAGCTCGTCAAGTGAGGCAAATTCAACGCGTTGCAAGTATTCTTCGATCCGCTGCCGACGCTCTTCCGGCTGCATTTGAAGTGGATTATGCAAGATTGTGATAGAGGTTGCAACAATTTTGTTGACTTTTCAGCCTGTTTCTGACGAAACTCTGGAAAGTTCATGGCACCGTTTCAATCAGCTTTGCCACGGGCTGTCGTCGAACATGTTGTTCGACAGGTGGTGTATCAGCGTTTGGGTCGGCCTTTGCCCAAGCTTGCAACAGCGCCGAGTCCGTTGGTGGTAAACGTTAGTGCAAGGCATTGCCACCTCACTCAGGAGGCTGTCGATCAGCTTTTTGGCAAAGGTTACCAGCTCCAAGTGCACAAATGGCTTTATCAAGAAGGCTCGTTTGCGGCCAAGGAAACGGTGACACTTGTTGGGCCGCGCAGCCGGGTGATTTCGAACCTGCGCATTCTGGGCCCGTGCCGGAAGCTGTGTCAGGTAGAGCTGGCCTACACGGATGCAATTTCACTCGGGTTTGACGCTCCGCTGCGGTTGTCAGGCAAGACTGAAGGCACGCCCGGCTGCATGCTGATGGGTCCCGCCGGCTTTTTCGAGATGAAGTCCGGCGTGATAAGAGCGTTGCGCCACGTGCACATGAGCCCCGCAGACGCCGAGTTTTACGGAGTAAAAGGCGGTGACGAGATGAAACTCAAAGTGGGTGGGTCGTGCGGAGTCATATTTGACCATGTTTTGGTGCGTGTTGAGGCCGACCTCAAACTCGAGGTGCATATTGACACTGACGAAGGGAACGCCTGCAACCTGCAACCGGACACACCGTGTGAACTCGTCAAATGACGTGCGAAGGCTCAGCCCGCACTTGCCGGGTGCGGCGCGGCCGCAACCGTTTGCTAAGAAGCGGAATCGCTTGAAAGTAAGAGTCTCGTTCGACGAGGGAATTCGCAGTGGAAGCAAAAATCCGTGTTAGAGAAAGCACGAACCAGTTTTAGAATGAACAGCCGAAACAGATAACCGTAAAGAATCGTATGAGCGAAGCATTGGGCATGATCGAAACCAAAGGCTACGTCGGCGCCGTCGAAGCCAGCGACGCCATGGTGAAGGCCGCCAACGTCAGCCTCGTCAAAACCATCCCGATTGGCGGCGGGATGATCACAGTGATTGCCAGGGGCGACGTTGGCAGCGTCAAAGCTGCGGTGGACGCAGGAGCCAAAGCGGCAAGCAAAGTTGGCGAGCTCATCAGTTCGCACATCATAGCAAGACCGCACGATGACCTCCTGAAGTCATTCCTGGGCGAAACCGCAGCGCCCAAGAAATAAACGCGAGGCGGCTTTCACAGGTTTGAGCGAGAACCTCAACTTTTTGTATTGTTATGGTGCAACAAGCGATTGGGATGATTGAGACCAAGGGCCTTTGTGCGTTGCTCGAGGCGAGCGACGCTGCATTGAAGGCCGCGAACGTCCAGCTCGTCGGCTGGGAGAAAATCGGCAGCGGATATGTCACAGCGTTTTTCCGCGGCGACGTGGCCGCGGTGAAAGCTGCGACCGATGCCGGCGCTGCCGCAGCGTCCCAGGTTGGCCAAGTGGTCAGCGTGCAAGTGATCCCCCGCCCTCACGAGGGTTTGGCGACGTTGGGGCGCTGGCTTCAGTAGGTTCGACTCCGACTCAATCCGTCACGCCCTCCGCCGTAATCGGCTGGCGGGTTTGCAGGATCGGATTGAAGGGCGACTTCTGAGGCTGACACGCGAGCCGACAAAACAGCCATGGATTGCCGCCTGACTGAGTGAATGAAAATACTGGTTGCAAATCTGGGATCGACATCTCTGAAGTGGCGTTTGTTCGAGTTTGCGGGCAACGAGGAACGAATGCTACATCGGGGCGGTTACGAGCGCGTCAGTGATTACGCTGCAGCCATTGGCGATTGTCTTGCTGCTCTGGAAAAGAGCGGCGCGCTGCGCAGTGAGAAAGACCTTGATGCGGTCGCTTTCAAGACCGTCCTTGCCAAGGGAGTAACCGGATGCGTGCGGCTGGATGACCGTGTGGTGGACGCGCTGGAAGCATTCAGTCAACTGGCTCCGGCGCACAACCCGCCATACGTCGATGGCATACGCCAGTTCGCCCGCCGGATGCCCGGGGTGCCGTTGATCGGGCTGTTCGAGACAGCGTTCTACCAGTGGGCGCCGGAAGCCGCCATGCGCTATGCCGTGCCGGAATCGTGGGTTGAAGCCGGTGTCCGGCGGTGGGGATTCCACGGGGCAAGCCATAAATACATCGCGGAACGCAGCGCTGAGTTGCTGGGACGCACCGATGTCGCGGAGCGCGCCCGGAACCTGTACGTGGACGGAGGCAAAACACAGGTCAAGGGACCTGACGTGCGTGTCATCTCGTGTCATCTGGGCGGCAGTTCGAGTGTGACGGGCATACTGAACGGGGTGGCTGTTGGTAACAGCCTCGGCTTGAGCCCGCAATCTGGAATCCCGCACAATAATCGCGTGGGCGATCTTGATTCGATGGCGATTCCGTTCGTAATGCGGGCACTGGGAATCGGCATTGAAGAGATAGAAAAGCTGCTTTGCCGCGAATCCGGCTTGAAAGGCGTCAGCGGCCTTTCAGGCGATATCCGCGACATCCAAGCCGCAGTCGAAAAAGGCGACCGCCGCGCAAAACTGGCCGTGGATTTGTTCGTTCACGAGGTCCGCCGATGGATCGGATGTTATCTTGTCCAGCTCAACGGCGCGGACGCGATCGTTTTTGCGGCGGGAATCGGAGAGAACCGGGCCGAGCTGCGGGCAGCGATTTGCGACAACCTTGACCAGCTTGGGATCGTCCTTGATCGCGACAAGAACGCGGCTGTGCGGGGAGTCGAAGCAACAATCAGTGCTGCCGCTTCCCGGACAAAGGTAATGGTCATTCCGACCAACGAGGAATTGGTCGTCGCGCGCGAGGCGCGGCGGCTGCTCGAGCAATCTTGAACATCAATCAAACATTCAGAACCAAATACTAACCATATGCCACAAGCAATTGGACTACTTGAAACGCGCGGGTTGGTTGCGCTGGTTGAAGGAACCGACGCAATGCTCAAGGCCGCAAACGTTGAGCTTGCCGGACCTGTGACCCAGGTCGGCAACGCCCTTGTAACTGCAGTGGTCGTTGGAGACGTCGCCGCGGTGAAAGCCGCCGTCGATGCCGGCGCCCAGGCCGTCAAAGCCATCCAGGGCGAATTGATAAGCGTTCATGTCATCCCACGCCCGCACCCTGAAGTGGATGCAGTTCTGCCGAAGAAGAAATGACGTTGGAAACGCGGCGTCTGATTCCGCAGTGCCGCCGCAATGCGCGTTCGCGCTGCTGCCCATGACGCCCGCTTAACCTGTGTTGACATGTACCTTGCCAAAGTCGAAGGCGCCGTAGTCGCCACCAAAAAGGACGCCAATATGAGCGGCAGAAAGCTGCTGTTGGTGCGGCCCATGCTGGTGGACGACAAAGACCCCACAAAATTCAAGCCGGGGGTCAACACCATCGTCGCTGTTGACAGCGTGGGCGCCGGCGAAGGCGAACTTGTGATGTTCACACAGGGAAGCTCGGCGCGGCTGGCTCCGGGCTTGAGAGACGCTCCAGTGGACGCAGTCGTGATCGGCATTGTCGATTCCGTCGATGTATTGGGAAAACAGATTTACAGCACCAAACAGCAATGAACGTCGCACTGCCGCGCCACGCGGCAAAGCAGCTCTCTTAATCTCCAAGAGATGCCGCTGAACCAGACCGATATCCAGCGCCTGAGAGTGGCAGTCTGAGCGATGAAAACGAAAAGCAAAATGACAAATACCGCAAACGAGATTCGCGATTCAGCCGGCCGTTTGGGCCAAAGCAAGAACGTTTCGCCGATTCGAAAAGCCGTATTTTTGGCTGCTGCATTGGTTGTTGCCGGAACTTGGCCCGGGCTTCGCGCCTCGGAAAACGTTCCCCGGAAACCGTTTGCCGAATGGGCCCAATTGCCCGCGCCCCACGAATTAACGGTGCGGCTGTGGTATCAGGAAGGCGAGGCTTATCATATCTGGGACGGCCAAAGGGTCCATAACGTGACCGTTGATCGCGGTTCGGATGAATACGGGATCGACCACATGCAGGGAATCGTGGCGCTTGAATACGGCATCGCAAAGCGATGGGCAGCCGATTTGAACCTCGGCTACGGCACTGTCGGCACAAGATCGTTCAATCCAACAGGCAGCTCTGAATCAACAACCGGCCTGCTCGACACCAGTCTTGGTGTCCGCTACCAAATCTTTAGAGAAGGAGAATCCGAGCCTTCGTGGCTGCCGACACTGACATTCCGTGTGGGCGCGGTGTTGCCCGGGTCTTTTGACAAGAATTTCCCGTTTGCCCCGGGCCACAAATCGGCCGCGATCGAACCCGGCTTGCTCATGAGAAAGCACTTTGGATGGACAGGCTTCGGCGCGCACGCCGATGCCTTCTATCGCTGGATGAAAACAACAGGCGATGACCAGTACGCAGTTGCCGTTGGATTCCTCCAGGAAATCAAAGGGTGGACGCTCAACGCCGGCTATCGCCATTTCCAGCAAATCTCGGGCAACAACCTTGACTATCGCGGGTTGGGCAAAGAACTGGAATACTCCCCCGAAGTTCGAGAGATCAGCGACGCAATCGAAGCAGGTTTCAGCTACACAACACCTAAACGACATTTCAGGTATGGATTCTACACAAGAACAACCATAGACGGCAGCAATACCGATTCAACGTTCTGGATCAGCGGTTACGTCGAAATCCCAATCTCAGTGAGATGTTGGTAAACCAATTCAATCCAGCGGCGGCTGATCCAACCATGATTTGAGTTAACCGTGCCATGACACCTCCAATTAACGAGAACCTGATTCGGGACATCATACAAGAGGTCTTGGAACGCCTTGGCCCCACAGGCGCGTCAACCCCGGACACCAAATCTCAAAAGCCAACCACGGCTCAGCCTGCGTCTCCCCAATCCTGTCCCTGCTCGCAGGAATCCCCGGACTCGCCAAAGAAAAGCCCGGGCCGCATTGGGCTCCGCGGCAAGTTCGGCATCTTCCAAGACGCCAACGAAGCCTGCGAAGCCGCCCAGGAAGCCTACCTCCAGTTGTCAGAGAAAGGCGTCGCCGGACGCAACGCGGTCGTCCGTATCGTAAAAGACATCTGCAGCGCAAAAGCCGTCGAATGGGGCAAACTCGAGCTTGACGAAACCAGAATCGGCCGGCTGGATCACAAGATTGAAAAGCTACAGGGGCTTCGAACCGTCCCCGGTGTCGAGTTCCTAAACCCGTACGGCTTGAGTGGCGACCACGGCATCACACTCGAAGAATACGCGCCATTCGGCGTCATCGGAGCTGTCACCCCGAGCACACACTCAATCCCCACCATGGCTTGCAACATCATCAGCATGGCCGCGGCGGGCAACGCAGCCGTGTTCAACGCGCATCCCGCTGCCTACCGATGCGCAGTGACAGCGGCCAGGGTGTTCAATGAGGCAATCTACCGCGAGTTGGGGATCGAGAACCTTGCCTGCATCATCGAGCCCCCCACACTCGAATCGTTCGCTGCCATCGCAAAACATCCCAACGTGAAGATTCTGTGCGTCACGGGCGGCCCGGGCGTTGTCAAAGCTGCAATGTCCAGCGGCAAACGCGCCATCTGTGCGGGTCCGGGCAACCCGCCCGTCCTTGTCGATGGAACAAGCAATCTCGACACCGCCGCAAGATGCGTCGTGATCGGCGCAGCCTACGACAACAACCTGCTGTGCATCGGAGAAAAGGAGGTTTTCGTGCTTGAGCCGTTCTTCGACAAGTTCATGGCGGCGCTCGAAAAACAGGGCGCGGTCAGACTTACAGATGCACAAGTCGAGCGACTCGCAAAAGAAGCTTTCCCAACCCCCCAGAGCAAAGATGGAGGACCATCAGATCCAGTTCTCAACAGAGAGCTCGTCGGGCGCGACGCAGCCGTGCTTGCGAAGATTGCCGGCCTCGAAGTGCCTGCCAGCACGCCTTTGTTGTTCGCAGAAACCGGTGCGGACCATTTGTTCGTGATCGAGGAACAAATGATGCCGTTCCTCCCGGTCGTCCGAGTGAAGAGCGTCGAAGACGGCATCGCAAAGGCCAAGGTCGCTGAACGAGGCTACAAGCATTCAGCAATGATCCACAGCTACGACGTGGCGAACATGACTGCAATGGCCAAAGCGCTCGAGACAACGCTCTTCGTCAAGAACGGGTCCTGCCTCGCCGGACTCGGCAATGGCGGCGAAGGTTACCCGAACTTCAGCATCGCAACCACGACAGGCGAAGGCATTTGCAACCCGCGCACTTTCACCAGGATACGGCGATGCGTGATGGTTGATAAACTGAGGATTTTCTGAGCATGTTGCTTGCACGCGTCGATGGCAGCGTCATCGCAACTCGGAAACACCCGAGCCTCGAAGGGTGGCGCCTCCTCATATGCCAGCCAATCAACGGCGCAGGCCAGCCTGAAGGTTCGCCCCAGGTTGCAATCGACCCGCACGGCGCCGGACTCCATCAGCACGTTGTGATATCGTCCGACGGAATGGCGGCTCGCAAAGCTGTCGGAGACGACCACAGCCCGGCACGCTGGATGATCATCGCGATTGTGGACGAAACCAGCACTCCAAAGAGCAATTCATGAGATTGGGAGCTGTCATAGGACGGGTCACCTTGAGCAAGACAATCCCCGCTTTCAAAGGCGGACGATGGTTGATCGTCACTCCATTCACCCGCGATCACTTTCAACACCGCCGCGAGCAGCCAAAAGGACTGAGCCGCGATTTTTCACTGATCGTTTACGACAATCTCGGCGCGGGAATCGGCGATACCGTGGGATATGTGGAAGGCAGAGAAGCTGCAATGCCGTTCCCAAAACCAACCCCGGTCGATGCAATAAACGTCGCAATCATAGACGACGTCTTCTACACCCCGGCAACGTAACGATAAAATGCCAGCCTTTCTTCAGCCATGAAAAAGGTTCTAACTCAAAAGGACATTGAGGAAATGATACGCAAAGGCGATAACCTCGCCGATATTCCTCAGGACGTCATTCTCACCCCGTCTGCACGCGACCTCGTCCGTGAACACCTCGAACAGCCACGCCGCACATCATCGGCTGGCGCCTCAAACAATACCGCATCCACACAAACCTCGCGGCCTGTGCCGAAGGTCACCTCCAAAAGTTCGAAGGCGGATTTGGATGCGTTCTTCAACTCGCCACAATGCGAGGAACTGAAAGCGCAAATGGTCGATATCGGACGCCGGCTATGGCAGCGTGCTTATGTTGATGGCAACGGCGGCAACCTCGCTATCCGAGTCGGCGAAGACCTCGCACTCTGCACACCCACCCTTGTCAGCAAAGGATTTATGAAACCCGCTGACATGTGCCTGGTCGATTTCGATGGCAACCAGCTCTGCGGAACGAAAAAACGGACCAGCGAAATCCTGATGCACCTCCAGATCATGCAGCGACAGCCGCGCGCCATTGCCACCGTCCATTGCCACCCCCCATACGCAACCGGATTCGCCGTGGCAGGCGTCCAACCCCCAACATGCATGATTCCTGAATTCGAAGTTTTCTGCGCAGTCGCGGTTGCGCCCTATCGCACCCCCGGCACCCCGGAAATGGGAAAGCTTGTAGCGGACCTTGTCGATCAGCACAACACAATCCTCATGGCCAATCACGGCGTTGTTTCATGGAGCCACCTCAGCCTCGAAGACGCATATTTCAAAATGGAAATCCTCGAGGCCTATTGCAGGACCGTCCTCGTAGCCACCCAATTGGGCCGCCAGCCGAACACCATGACCCCGGCACAGCTCCGTGAGTTGCTCAAAATAAAACAGGACCTTAACCTCCCGGACCCGCGCTTCGGCCTCAAAGAATGCGAGCTGTGCGACAACGCAGATTGGCGGCCGGGAGTCACCTGCACCGTACCGGCCAAACAACAATCAGATGACTCTGACAAGGAAATTGAACAGGTCGTCCAAACAATCACCGACCAAATCATGGCAAAAATGAAATAATCACACCGCGCACCCACACTGCCGCGCAGATAACTTAACTCCACAAGAAATCCAATCCGCACACTCACCATGGCAGAAACCCAAAACGCCATGCGCATGATAAAGTCGCTCGATTTCAAACTCGCCGAGCTCAAGGCCAACCCCAACTTGAAGGCCTTCATCATCGCTGATGCCAAGGACGCCGACATGGCATTCGGCGTCAGAGCAACCGGACCACGCGCGTACTTGTCAGCCGTCGGCGCGAAACCCGCGCATTTCTCACCCGAAATCTGGACACGCGAAGAATTCGGCTACCGCAATCTCCCGGAATTCCTCGATATAATCCGCGAAATCGTCCGCCAGGCGGTTGTCGATATCATGCTCATGTCCGCTTACGTCAACGACCTCCTGACAATCAAAGAAGGCCTCTTCCGCGAGTCACCCGTCACCCCAGCCGCCCGGGCAAACGACACAACCGACATCTGGGCCGTCCGCCACGGTTCCTACACACGCGAACCTTCGCAGCCTTTCAGAACCGCCAGCATCGATTACATCCAATGCGGCAAGGCCGAATGCGAACGCGACACGGAGACATTCCCCGGCGCAAATCTCGGGCTGTACAGCATCACTTTCGTAAACAAACTCGAAGAAGACAAACGCACGCTCGAGGCATTCAAACAGTTCCGCGAAGAGGCCGAACGCAAACGGTTCCAATACTTCCTCGAAGTCTTCGACCCGAACATCGACAGCGGCATCCCGCCCGAAAAGCTTGGTGAGTTCATCAACGACAACATCATCCGAAGCCTCGCAGGAGTGCCTGAATCAGGCCGTCCGCGGTTCCTCAAAATCGTCTATCACGGCCCGCGCGCCATGGAAGAGCTGGTCCAGTACGATCCAAACCTTGTCGTCGGCATCCTCGGCGGCAGCGCTGGCACAACTTACGACGCTTTCAAGCTCATTCACGAAGCCCAAAAACATGGCGCGCGCGTGGCGTTGTTCGGAAGAAAAATCAACAACGCCGAACATCAATTGGCCTTCATCCAAATGCTAAGGTTCATCGTCGAAGGCCGCGTGTCCCCCGAAGAAGCCGTTCGCGCTTATCACGGTGTGCTCCAGGCCAAAGGCATCAAACCCCACCGGCCACTCGAAGATGATCTTCGACTCACCGACCCCGCCATGAGTTACGCCGGCTCCCGCTCAACAGTAATCACCCCGGGATCAGTCGCCAAAAAGACCGATCGCTCCCCTGCCCCGGCGTCAACAGCGCAAGCCGCCCACCCCGCTCCCGCAGAACCACAATGGCCCACTCTGCCCAACGGCCAGCCCGATTTCGATCACATGACCCCTGCCCAACGTCTCGCCTTCCATCGCAGCCGCCTCGAAAAACGTTTCGGCTGACCACATGCCTCAAACCCCGCAAAGCAAGGCTCCCGCAGGTCAATTTCAAGCGCAGTCCCAGCCGGTTCTCGCATCTCTGGTTCGTGCAGCCATGATCAGGTTGCTCCGCACCGCCTTGCCGTGCTTCGCGGTAGCAATAGCAACTGCCGCAGATTCCAGCGCCTCCCCCGCCCCACTCAGCCTCCGCCCACCGGAGTATCTCATGCTCGGCAGCGCAGTCCTCGACGTCGGTGATTATGCCGTCCCCGCGGTGATCGACTGGAACCGCGATGGCCGAAAAGACCTCATCGTGGGATATCGCCCAGCCGACAAAATTGCACTCCTCCTCAACATAGGAACCGTTGCCAACCCATACCTCGCCTACGCAGGAAATTTGCAGGCCGGCGGCTTCGACATAATGGTCGCAGGCGGTTCCGGCTGCGGCGCGCCAGCACCTTGGGTTGGCGACTTTGACGACGATGGCGATCTCGATCTGCTCGTAGGTTCCGCTCCCGATGGGGCCGTTATTCTCTTCCGCAATGCCAGCACCAATAACACGCCCGTCCTATCCAACGGCGTCCGACTTGCACTTTGGAACGGCGACCCCCTCACCGTCAGCACATACGCAACTCCGTGTTTCGCAGACTGGGACGGCGATGCGATCCCAGACCTCATATGCGGCGCCGGCGACGGCACGGTCTTCTTCTTCAAAAACATCGGTTCAGCCAAATCACCACTGTTTTCCGCTGGCCTCAGATTGTTCGCAGACGGAAAACAGCTCAGCCTCGGCTCGCGGGCGGTTCCACGGCTTTGTGACTGGGACGGCGACGGGCTCACCGACCTCGTCGCCAGTTCAAGCACGGGTGTTTACTGGTGCCGCAACTACGGCACCAGAAAGTCGCCCAGCCTCGCAAAACCAGCGCCGGTCACCGTGCCAATCAGCTCCGGCCAAATCGTTCCAGTCAACACAAGCAACCGAATGCGCATGGACCTCGCCGATTGGGACGGCGACGGGTTGCCGGATTTGTTCCTTGGCAACACTGAAGGAACCATCTGCTGGTTCCAGAGTTATCGATTCGCAGTCACCATGCTCCGCCGATCCACTGATGGACAAACAGTCATCCGGTGGAACAGTTCGCCTTACCTTTCCTATAGCATTATTACAGGTCCCTCCGCCACCACATGCAAAGACGTTGCGGCAACCGGCCTCAGTTCAGGTGGAACCGTGACTTCGTGGACAAACCGCTTCATTAGATCTCAGCAATTCTTCCGAGTCCACACTCCTTAGCCCGCGCTAATCCGGGGTTTCGGCGGATTCAAGATAGGTCGTAGATTGGCAAGGATTTGAGGTTCCGGTGCATGTCAAGTCGGCAGATTCGCGTGATCGAAGCTCGTGTACGATCGGTCGTCGGGTTGTTGCGGCCGAGGACGGCCGCGCTCCCGAAGCCGTTGCTTTCGCCACCGCGTTGCGGGAGCGCGGCGATTCTTCGCCGCACCGAGCTTAAACCCTGCCGTGAATAGAAGCGCGGGCATTCTTGCCCGCACCCAGCCGGTGAATGTTCGGGCGCCGGATTTGCATGATCGAAACTTGTGTACGATCGGTCGTCGGGTTGATGCGGCCGGGAACGGCCGCGCTCCCGGCGGTGTCGTTTTCTCCAATGCGTCTTTCGCGTGTTTTTTGTATTTCGCGGTTCAACACTCAGCGTGCAACGCTCGACTTGCAACGTGGAACGGTCAGTGTTGAAGTGCAGTGGAACGCGATATACCCACAAGCGCGGAGTTTCCTCCTGCCGTCGGCAGGGCCCGTGGACCCATGTCTGCGCCCATCCACACAATCCGCGTAATCCGCGCCACCCGTGGTCAACACGCTGGAAGAGAATGAGATTGAGTCGGTCTGCCACGGATTTGAGCGAGGCTTGGCCTCAGATTGGCATGAACCTCACGCCGCTGCTGGGCCGTGGTGCGACATTGACAATATTTGAAAATCAGATTCAATTTTTCTCATGCAAATTGAGAGTCTCAAGGTTTTCTGTGATTTAGCAGAAACGGAGAGTTTCACCAAGGCCGCTCAGATAAACCAGATAACGCAATCTGCTGTCAGCCAACAGATCAGTACCTTGGAACGACAGTTCAATACCCTCCTGATCGAACGCAGCAAAAAGCGTTTCCGCCTCACACAGGAAGGCCAGGTCCTTTATCAGGCAGCCAAAGAGATCATCCAAAGATTCGAAACAATGCGCTGCCAAATCCAGGACCTGAAAGGTGTCATCGCCGGCACCGTGAGGATTTCAACCATCTACAGCATCGGGTTGCACAGCCTCCAGCCCTATGTCAAACGTTACCTCAAAACGTACCCGAGCGTGAATGTGCACGTCGAGTACAGACGTCCCGAACAGGTGTACGAAGACGTTCTTGGCAACGCGGTCGATATGGGACTGGTCGCCTGCCCGGCTCGCGACCCGAAAATCGACATCATTGCATGGAATCGGGAGCCAATGGTGATCATATGCCACCCGCAACATCCGCTTGCACAACACCAAAAGGTGAAACTCAGCGCCATCAAGGGCCAGAAGTTCATCGCCTTTGAAGCAGGTGTGCCAACCCGAAAAGCAATTGACCGGGTCCTTCATGAACACAATGTCGAGGTCAAAATCGTAATGGAACTGGACAACGTCGAGACGGTGAAACGCGCTGTCGAGATAGACGCCGGCATAGCAATCGTCCCCATGAACACCGTCAGCCAGGAAATCGCCAAACAAACAATCACAGCCGTAAATGT
This sequence comes from Verrucomicrobiota bacterium, assembly GCA_029907285.1. Lineage (GTDB taxonomy): Bacteria > Verrucomicrobiota > Verrucomicrobiia > Limisphaerales > J093 > JAAYVR01. Next base: position 14,721 of record JARYMD010000024.1, read on the forward strand.
CGAAGATGCAGAACTCGAACGCCCGCAGGCAATCATAGTCAAGAAACACAAGGTGCTGTCCAATGCCGCGCGCTTGTTCATTTCAATGTTGAAAGAAACTTAACTGGGAGTTGGACCATGCATTCCCACCGGCGGAAAGTCTTATGCGATTAAAAGTCCTGGCCAGTCTGCTCGTGCTGTCTCTGGCAATAAACGCCTTTCTCACGTGGGAACGATTGCATCCCAACCCGCCTCAAATTGTCCCGCGCCGCGAGTCGGCCCCGGTCCGCACCCTCACAACCAACATCCTGCGCCCAATCCGAACCAACATAATTGTTCGCCCGCAATTCCTGACCTGGCGCGACATAGAATCAGATGACTACGCGACCTACGTGCAGAACCTCAGAGCAATCGGATGCCCTGAGCAAACCATCCGCGATATAATAGTCGCCGATGTAAACGAGCTGTTCGCCCGCCGCAAAGCCACAGAGTTGTTCAACCCAGCTCACGAATGGTGGCGGTCCCAGCCCGATCCCGAACGCATCGGACAGGCCGCAGCCCAACGTCACGCCCTCGAAACAGAACGGCGCACGCTCTTAACCCGGCTCCTCGGTCCCGGATGGGAACTCTCAGGCAGCCTGTTGACCGAATACCCGGATAGCCAGACCACCCTCGACGGCCCGCTCCTGGGCGATCTTCCACTCGAAACAAAACACGCCGTGCGCCAAATCGAACTGGATGCCAAAAACCGCGAACAAGCATACCTCCAAGAGGCAAATGAACAGGGTGTGCCCCCAGACCCCGCAAAGCTCGCTCAGCTCCGCAAGGAAACTCGCGACGAACTCGCGCGCGTCCTCTCCCCCCAGCAGCTCGAGGAATACCTGCTCCGTTACTCAGACACCGCAGAGAAACTGCGCGGCGCACTCAAGGATTTCGACCCGTCCCCAGACGAGTTTCGGCAATTGTTCCGCGCAGCGGATGCCATCGATCAGGAACTCATCAGCATTGCCAACTCAACAGACCCAGCCAGCCTCCGCCGACGTCAGGAGCTGGAGGCGCTCCGCGAAACCAAAATCGCCGAAACCCTCGGAGCCGACCGCTACCGCCTCTACAAGCTGAATCAAGACCCTCTCTTCCAGCGCGCCAAGGAAACCGCACTCAAGATAGGCGCCTCACCAGAAGCCGCCGTCACACTCTACAACATCGACCGCGAAACCGAGCTGGAAAGACGCCGCATCCTCGCAGATAACTCCCTCACGCCGGACGAACAGGCTCTCCACCTTACACAGGCCGACAAGGAACGTCTCAACTCAATCCGCAAGGTCCTCGGCGAGGAAGCATTCCGCAAACTCCAAACCGAAGGTCCCCCGCAGCCCTGAATCCCACGGGCCGACCGGCCAAACACACCCATCGCCCATGAGAACCTTCGACGCGGCCTGAGGCACCTCTGCTCGGGCCGGGTCAGGCTCGTTGACTTGCCCCATAACAAGGCCTACTTTCTGCCATGAGAAAGAAACTGGTTCGATACAATGCAAGCACTTGCAAATAGCAGCAGCACCAAATCACATCCGAACCGCGTTCGCGCGCTCTCCGATGAAATACGCGCTCTGAAAAACAGGCTCAACGCGGTCATCCTCGCCCATAATTACCAGATACCAGAAATCCAAGACGCCGCCGATTTCGTCGGCGATTCGCTCGGCCTGTCCCAACAAGCAGCTAAAACCTCGGCCGACGTCATCGTCTTCTGCGGTGTTCACTTCATGGCCGAAACCGCAAAGATTCTCAACCCATCCAAAATTGTTGTATTGCCCGACAAAGACGCAGGTTGCTCCCTCGAAGAAAGCTGTCCGCCGGACCAGTTGCGCGCGCTTCAACAAACAAACCCGAATTTCTACACCATCGCCTACATCAACTGCAGTGCCGCCGTCAAAGCAATCAGCGACGTGATCTGCACAAGCGGAAACGCAGTCCAGATCGTTAGCGCCGCTCCGCCCGATCGCGACATCCTGTTCGTGCCGGACGAAAACCTTGGCGCGTGGATTTCAGAGCTGACCGGCCGCAAAATGACCCTCTGGAAAGGCAATTGCTACGCGCACGTCGAGTTCCAGCGAGAGGGCATCCTGGCACTCCGCGAGCGTTTCCCAGACGCCAAAGTCGTTGTTCACCCCGAATGCCTGCGCGAAGTGCGCAACATCGCCGATGAAGTCTGTTCAACGGAGAAAATGATCAAGTACTGCACCACAAATCCCGCGCCCAGATTCATCATTGTCACCGAGTCCGGCATCCTGCACCGCCTCAGAAAAGAATGCCCCGGCAAGGAGTTCATCGCGCCACCCATATACGATCCCATGCGCATGCCAACCGACCAATGCAGGTGCAGCGAGTGCAAATACATGAAGCTCAACACGCTCGAAAAACTGCGAGACTGCATGTTGAACCTCAGCCCGCGCGTCGAGCTTTCACCGGAAATCATTGAACGCGCCAGAATCCCCATTCAACGCATGCTCGAGATCACCGCCAAGAGCGCCTCACGCTGAGGCCGCCCATGGCGACGGTCAGCCTCGAACCAGCCAACCTGTTCTATCGCGACGCCCAAGGGATTCTCGCTGTTCTCGGTGCCTTGCCCGCCTCGCCAGAATGCGGCCGCTCTTCAACCCCGACTTCACCCAACACGCATCACAACCGATCACTGCCAAAGTTCCGCGTTTGCGCGAAAATAAAAAACTGCATGCCGGGATTCATGCAGGTAGGGCTCGCTGTCCCCAGCGAATCGGAACCGGGACTTGCGCCGAGGCATTCGGCGCACCGGTTTTTTCTTTGCTGTGGCATGTTGGTGGATACTCTTGGGGCGTGACGGTGCTGGAAGTAATCCAAAAGAGCACAGAGTTTCTGGGGCGAAAGGGCGTGGACTCGCCGCGATTGCAGATCGAGCTATTGCTGGCGCATGTGCTTCGGATGCCCCGGCTGAAGCTCTATCTGAGCTTTGATCGGGAGCTGACGGAAGCCGAGCTGGAGACGCTGAGGGAGCTGGTGAGGCGGCGTGGGAATCGGGAGCCGTTGCAGCATCTGGTGGGAACGGTTTCTTTTTGCGGGTATGAGATTGCGGTGAACCGCGATGTTTTTATTCCGCGTCCGGAGACTGAGTTGCTTGCGGAGCAGTGTTGGATTTTGCTGGAGCAATCGGGGATTGAATCGCCGACGGTCGTTGACGTTGGGACCGGCAGCGGCTGTGTTGCGATCGCATTGGCGTTGCGCTGTCCGGCTGCCAAGATTACGGCGGTCGATATATCGGAGGCCGCGTTGGTTGTTGCGCGGTCAAATGCCGCCCGGCACCGCGTCGAGGGCCGGATAACCTTTTGCTGCGGTGACGCTTTTTCGCCGATAGCGAAGGGGACGCGGTTTGATCTTATCGTGAGCAATCCGCCGTATATTCCGACGGACGAGATTTCGCGGCTTCAACCCGAGGTAAGGGATTATGATCCGCGGATAGCGTTGGACGGTGGCGCTGACGGGCTTGGTTTCATCCGAAGGCTGGCTGTTGAAGCGGCTGATTACGCGGCGCCGATGGGGCGGCTGATGATCGAGCTTGGCGACGGGCAGGATGAAATTGCGCGTGGCATTTTCGGTGCTTCAGGATGGAATGTTGAGGATGTGAAGGTTGACGACCAAGGGCGCCCTCGGATACTGGTTGCGCGGCGGTGTTAACGGTGTGAGACTGGCCGGAGTAGTGGAAACAAGATGTATGCATTGGTGATAGATGGCGGGCGGCCTCTTGAGGGGCAGGTGCGCATAAGCGGCGCCAAGAACGCGGCGTTGCCGCTGATGGCTGCCGCGATATTGACGCGTGAACCTTGCGTGATTCGCGGGATTCCGAGGTTGAGCGACGTGGCGTTCATGGGGCGGATTCTGACTTCGCTTGGAGCCAGTGTTCGGTTCAACGACGGCTCTGTCACAATTCAAGCGTCACGGATTCGCGGGTTTGCGGACTATGACCTTGTGCGGAAGATGCGCGCTTCGGTCTGCATTCTTGGGCCGTTGTTGGCGAGGCTTGGCCATGCGCAGGTTTCATATCCGGGCGGCTGTGTGATCGGGCCGCGCCCGATTGATCTGCATTTGAAGGGCATGCGCGCGCTTGGCGCCGAGATCACGATTGACGGCGGCTACGTTTGCGCTCGCGCGGAGAGATTGCGCGGCGCGCCGATCTTCCTTGGGGGCCGTGCCGGCCCAACTGTCCTTGGCACGGCGAACGTGATGATGGCCGCAACGCTGGCTGAGGGGACAACAGTCATTGACAGCGCCGCGTGCGAGCCTGAGGTGGTTGATCTGGCGAACTTCCTGAACGCGATGGGCGCCAAAATTGCAGGCGCAGGGAGTCCCACGCTCACAATCACGGGCGTAAAAGAGTTGCATGGGGCGACTCACGAGGTGATACCGGACAGAATCGAGGCGGCTACTTTTGCCATAGCAGCCGCTGCAACAAAAGGTGAAGTCACCCTTACTCATGTCCGCCCGGAACATTTCAGGTCGGTGTTGGACAAGCTCAGGGAAGTGGGTGTTGAGATTTTCGAGAATGGCGAGAGCCTGACTGTCAGGGCTGCGGGGCCTTTTCGTCCGAGCGACATAACGACTCAGCCGTACGCAGGGTTCCCGACCGATGCGCAGGCGCAAATGACGGTCCTGATGACTCAGGCGGACGGTGTCAGCATCATAACCGAGCGGATATTCGAGTCGCGTTTCATGCATGTGAGCGAGCTGGCGCGGTTGGGGGCGAACATAGCGATTGAGGGGCCGAGCGCGGTTGTCAAGGGGCCGACGCCATTGCGGGGCGCGCCTGTGATCGCGAGCGACCTTCGGGCCTCGGCAGCGCTTGTGATCGCCGGTCTTGTTGCACAGGGGCGGACACGGGTGCGGCGTATTTATCATCTTGACCGCGGCTATGAAATGATAGATGCGAAGTTGCGGAAGCTTGGGGCAAAGGTGCGGCGTATTTCTGAGTGATGAAATTTTTTCTCACAGTTTTGCTGATTGCCCTGGTTGCGTGGGGCGGGTGGCATTTCTGGTCGTACATAAACCAGAAAATGTCGGCGATGAAAGCTGAAGAACGGGGCGAATCCGGTCCGGCGCCCGGCAAACTGCCGGGGATGTCGGCCGAACTGGAGAGCGGCTACGAAGACGCCAAGCGCGGTGGTGCGGAGACCCTTGCAAGGTGGCTGTACCAGCACAGGGGCCAGATCAGGGACCCGCGGCTGGCAGATATCGAACTGGATTATGTGGTTCTTGTTGGGCGGACGAACCAGGCTGAAGCACGCCGCGTGTTGGACGGCATTCGATCGCGGATCAAGCCGGCGTCGCCTGTTTACAAGCGTTTTCAGCAGTTGGACAAAGCCTATCGCTAGCAAGGCGGGCCAGCCGAAGTGAACAGGGATGGGTTACCCCACGCGTTGGGGGCCGCCACGCCCGGTGCAGTTAGAATTGCGCCTTTATGCGGCATTCAAACGAGCATTCATCGAGCAGTAATACCTCTGAACGTTGCACGTTGAGCGTTGTACGTTGAACGTTCTCGAACAGTTAGTCGTGGGGAAACGTGCATGATGCGTGCTTTCGGCCCTTACTGATACCGATCTGGTGCCTGTGACCTGGGCCGCTGGCCCAGGCTGGTATGGAGCCGGGCCTTCGGCCCTCGACTTATTGCTCCAGGAACACCAACGGTCTGGAACACAGTCAGGGGTGTTCATGGCTGAAACAATCAACTGCGCCGGCATGGATAACACGGTTGTCTTGGTCGGCCGTCGAAGCGCCAAAGGCGCGGTCCATACCAGCGTGGGGTGAAGCCCCGCGACAAGGGGTGGCGATGTGGGGACAGACACGTTGTTTGGCCATAAGAACAAAGCGGCAGCAAGCTGCCGCACTCCAAACGCTTCGCGCCTACCCACGCCCACTGCACCCGCGGCAGCGGGTGAGAAACCATTGGGATCAGCGCGCTCTTCCCAGCGACGGAGT
>JARYMD010000250.1 GCA_029907285.1 Verrucomicrobiota bacterium
TTGGCGTGGTGATGCGGGTGAGATTGGGGCGAGGTCTGTGGAGTCAGGGGTGTTGAACATCGCTGGACAGGCATTGCGGCGTGATGTGTGAGGTTTCCGAGGAGTGTTGCGAGTGGTTGGCGGGTTTCTGGCGGTTGGCGAGCAAATAGAGTGACAGACACTTTATCCGTTCAATCCAGCGAGAATTCGCGGGTTGGCACCACGGACGGAAGAGCAGCTACTTCAGGTCACGGTCCAATGTTATGGACAGATTCTCTCCAATCTTATGTCATCGAACCGCACTGGTGTGCCGGCTATTGGACATGCGAGAATGACCGCGCGCCCGCTTCTGGGGGGAGCGTTGTCTCCGATACTGAGGGTCCATGATTGAGGTTCATTGGTTCCGTGCGGCCATGCTTTCCCTCTGACGCGCCATGTGTTGTCCTTCACTCTTGCGATTTCGAGTCGCAGCCACAGCCATTCGCCCGGTTTCCAATCGAACGGAACGCGCACTTTGATTTCGTCTCCTTTGTGCAGCCCAATCTCTTTCCGGCCCGGGCTTGCTTGCAAGCGATACCCGGCTGCGCCATTCAGGCCAATGGCGAATGTCGGATATCGACGTCCTCTTGCAGTGCCGAAAACGCGGGCTGAAACAGAAACATTGTCGTTCGTCGCAGGCCCGAACAACAGGATGTAACTGTCCACCGGCGCATCAGGCGACTCGATGAACCTGTTTCCGTCTTGTTGGCGAACCACGAAGTTGCCCTCGACTGGCGTAAACTCTGAGGGCAGCTTGTCGATGGGCGAGCTTTCAAAGTCGGTTTGGAAAACTATCTCACTGAGCGCGCAAGGCCCGTGGGTCAACAGACCTGCTGCAAGTGACAACGTCAAGGCCAGTTTCATTTCAAATCAGATATCAGTCGGCCCGGCAATTGTGCAAGAGTCTCGTGCCCGAGGCAAACCCTACAACTGGCGTTGAGGCGAGGGAGTGGCCAGAGCATTTGGCCGCATGAAACTGTTCCGCCTGAAGGCGGGACTCGGGGCGCGGCGTGGTCGTGACATTGCCGTGTGCGAGAGACAACCGATCGCTGTCAAAGTTCCGCGTTCACGTGGAAATCACGCCGAATTGAACGCATGGGTATATCTGAGCGGTGGGGCTCGTGCGATTGCCGGGTTAGAAGCGCCTGATTTGGTTGCGGCGCGCAGCGCAGCCGAAAGGACTTGTTATTGCGGAACCAAGAGGAACATGTTGGTCTTAGTCAAAAACATGAGTGTGCATGTCTGGCCAACGCCGGTTATCATCTTTCTTTGTCTCAGCGTCGCCGTGGCACAGACCTCGGCCCCGACGAATCAGCATCCGACGGTTCCGCCCAACTCGGGGGCAAGGAATCAATCGCCCGACGCCGAGCTTCCAATTGACACGAGCCTGAACTGGGACAAGGCGGACATCGTCGCGGTAAATGCAAAACGAGCGCGAGTCTCTTTGGACGGTGTTTGGCGTTTCATGCCTGCATCTGACGAAAACGCTGAGTTTGTCCGAGCAGCATGTGCGCATATCAAGGTGCCCGGCAGTTGGCAAAACTCGCGCGGCCGATCGGCGGATTTCGTCGAGCTCGGCCGCGGCCCGCAGTGGGATCGTTACGATGGAACCAAGGTCGCGCGCGCATGGTACCAGAGGCTGGTGCCCATTCCTGCCGAATGGCAAGGCAGGGTGATCAGCTTGCGGTTCGACCGCGTTTGCACTGACGCGATCGTCTTTGTGAACGGCACCGAGTGCGGGAGGATTGAATGGCCGTGGGGTTCGGTGGACATCACGCCTGCTGCAGCGCCCGGCCAGACAGCAGACGTTCGTGTGCTTGTGGCGGCCATTGCCGATCCCGAGCAGGTGGGAACTTTCTGGCAAAACGCCCTTAGCAGCAACATCACTTATTCGGCGGCTTCGCTGAGAGCCCGCGGCCTGACAGGCAGCGTGTTCATGGAAGCTCGTTCCTCGGATGCACATGTGAGCGATGTGTTTGTTCGCACTTCAACAAGAAGAAAGGAAATCGCCTTGGAGGTGGAGCTCAGCTGCCTTAAACAGGGAGGACAGGTTCATTTTGTTGCAGATATGCTCAACGAGAAGGGCGAACTCGAAAAGAGCTTTGCCGCAGATGCGCCGGTGGTTGCAAATGAGACGCAAACCGTGACAGTGACCTGGCCATGGACAACCCCGCGTTTGTGGGACGTCGGTCAGCCGAACCTGTACACTCTTCGGCTTGCGGTCAAAGGCGCGGGCATCGATGACGAATACAATCAACAATTCGGTTTCCGGGAATTCTGGATCGATGGCAGGCAGTTTTACCTTAACGGCACGGTCATTCACTTGCGGCAGCCTTGCTTCTATTACGGACCGCGCATGCAGGTTGGCGACATCTTTTCTGAGATGGGATCGGAAAACGTGGATGCGCGGGGCGATCCTGGCGACTCGGGGCGGAACCTGATCGAGGCTGATCGGACCGGATACCTTGTCGCGCAGTATGTTCTGAACGCGAACAAATACATGATGGCTCCAGGAGGGCGGTTGGTCTGGGATAAGAACCGGCAGCGGGCCCTCGAGCGCGCCGCGGTTTGGATGCGCCATTACCGCAATCATCCGTCGGTTGTCATGTGGATCGCCGGATTCAATTTCTTCAACAGCGCGGAAGATGCAGACCCGCGTCATATCGGCCGCACCGGTTGGGGCCAGAACGATGCGCGCTGGCAACGGCTCATGTTGGCAGCCAAGGACATGTTCGATGGGCTCAGGAAACTGGATCCCACGAGAGTGTATTACAGCCACGCGGGAGCCTACACGGGCGATATGTACACGATGAATTGTTATCTCAACCTCCTCCCGCTCCAAGAACGCGAAGAATGGCTGAGCGCATGGGCCGAAAACGGAGAGACGCCGGTTTCCATGGTCGAGTTCGGCACACCGATGGATTGCACATTCAGGCGGGGCCGACACGGCTTCGAAAGCAATATCACCAGCGAGCCTTTGCTGACGGAATTTGCCGCCATTTACTTTGGCGCCGAGGCGTATGCAGCGGAGGAACCAAAGTACCGGGAGTTTCTTCACGACCTGTTCCGCGGCGGAATGCTTTATGGCAGCTCGGAGAACCGCCTCGACGAGTACGCAAACAATCACAAGATTCAGCAACTCTTCCGCGTCAATACATGGCGATCTTGGCGGGCTGCGGGACTCCCGGGCGGCCTGCGCACGTGGTCGTGGATGCAGGATGCCCTCAAGGAAATCAACGGCCCAACCATGGCATGGATCGCAGGCCCGCCGGGAGCGTACACTGCCAAGGACCACCACTTCAGCTCAGGCCAGAAAATTGGGAAGCAGATCGTGCTCATCAACGATACAAGGCAACCACAAAGCTTCACGGCGGATTGGACGGCCACGGTCAGCAACAAAGAAATCGGCCGTGGCCGCGTTGAAGGGAGCCTTGCCATTTCCGAAATCCGGTTTGTGCCATTCCAGTTCACCGCGCCCGCTGTTGAAACCAATGGCAGGGCAGACGGCCAGATCACGATGATTGCAACGGTAGGCGAGACCACCCACAACGACGCCTTCGTGTTTCGCGTGTATGGCGATGACACCGCCGGCGGTGGCGAGATCGCTGCCATCGATCTCAACGGGTTGACAAGCAGGATGCTGACACAATTGGGCTATCAACCCGTTCCTTGGAATGGCGGAAGCGCCCGCCTTGTTGTGATCGGACGAAACGCCTTGAAAGACAATCCAGAGAAGGCGGCAACGTTGGAGCCCTATGTGCGCGCAGGCGGACGCGCCCTGATTTGCGCCCATGATCCTGAGTGGATCACCCGGGCGCTCGGATGGCGTGTGTGCCCAAAAGTGGCGAGGCGTGTGTTCCCGGTCGCCTCCACGACATTCAATTCGTCCTTCAACATTTCATTGGACGCCGACGACCTCCGCGATTGGACTGGCACAAGCGCCCTGATCGAGGCACGCCCGGAGCATGTGGGTGATTACCTGAGAGGCAATGAGCGGGATCAACCTTACGCCGGCTGGCACTGGGGCAACCGCGGCGGGGTGAGCAGCGCAGCCATCGAAAAGCCGCATCGCAGCGGCTGGCGGCCGTTGCTCGAGTGCGAATTCGACCTCGCTTACACGCCGCTGATGGAACTCGATTATGGCCGCGACAGGCTGATCGTTTGCACTTTGGATTTGGAAGATCACGTCACCGAAGACCCGGCTGCGCGCCGCGTCGCCGCACGCGTTATCGATTACGCGCTGCACGCTCCACTTTCGCCACGTGTGGACCGGGTTGTGTACCTCGGCGGCGCGTCCGGTGCAACATGGCTGGATAAAATCGGGGTCAACTACCAACGCTCGGCAACTTTGGACCCTGACGCCGGACTGCTGCTAATCGGCCCGGACGCCGGTGGTCAGTCTGGTTCGACTCTCGACAATGCAGCCCTCGCTGCTTACCTCGAACGAGGCGGCCGAGCATTCTTTCTGCCGTTCTCGCAGAAGAACGGGTGGCTCGGCACAACCTTCCAGCCCGCTGGCGCTCGTTTTGCCGGATCGCTCTCTGTGCCCAAGTGGCGCGAGACTGCCGGCCTCAGCGCATCAGACCTTCGGTGGCGTTGTTACATGGACAATCCCCCATGGGTGTTAAGCGGGAGCGCCGATATCGGTGCCGACGGCTTGCTTGGCCGAAAGAACACGGGGGAAGGCGTGGCGATTTTCTGCCAGATCGACCCGGATTGCTTCGGTGCCGACGAGAAGACCTATTTCCGCTACACGCGTTGGCGCGCCACCCGCGCCGTCGCCCAACTACTTGCCAACCTGGGCGCCAGTTTCACCGCGGACAGACGCGTTTTCAGTCCCGCTGCTTTTTCGGGCACGCTGGGCTGGTCAATAGGACCAAACGGCGATCGATCCGGCCCTCAGGCAACTGGTCCAAGACGCGGACCGGAGGCACCTCCAACTCCCGAACCAGAGCTTTCCTTGATTCGCCAATATTATCACCCCGATTACCGCACCGATTTTCCGATGGGCGATAATCCTTATCGGTATTATCGCTGGTGATTGTTCAACGTTACGGCGTCTCGTGTCTCGTCGGACCACGGATGGATTCAACAAAGTGCCAGGCTCGTTATTTCTGATTGCGGCTCGCTGGGGACAGCGAGCCCTACCTTTGCTGCTTTGCCGCAATTCGCTGCGAGCTTGCGGCAGGTAACGCACAAGCGACATAATGGGCCGCGCGTGTTCCCAATTGGTCGGGGTGCGCAAGAAGCCCGGGGCAATTTGAATCGGTTGTTGACAGGCCGGATTGGTTGTTTGCCACTGAACTCGAAAACTGTATGAGACGTTTGGGTTGTTATTACGCGGTGCTTTTCCTGCAAGTCGCGGCCTCTTCAAGAGCCGCAGCGCTCGAAAAGTCTGACGTCGTGTTCATGTATCAAGCCGATGCCCGAACTTATTCCGAGTACGGAGCAACAGTCGTTGCGTGGGGAGGAACACCAAGGCCGGAAACACTCGAAGCCGCCAAAGGACTGAGGTTTTTCGGCAGCGTGGGAATGGTGACTGAGTTCAGCCGCTACTACGAGAGATTCCCCACAAATTACGCCGAAGGGTTGTGCCGGGACATTGACGGGCAGCCGGTAAAGGTGCCGTGGCTGACCGATCATCAGCACCGCGGAATACCCTACTGGTGGTGCTGCACCCAACAGCCGATTTTCAGACAATACCTGCGCGAACCCGTCGAGGAAACGATGAAGTCCGGCGCGCATGGCCTGCATATTGACGATCACCTGGGAACGGCGGGCGGCTTGTGGCTCGGCATTTGTTTCTGCGATCGTTGCGTAGAAGGCTTCAAAGAACACCTGAAATCCCTGTCGCCCCAGCGCCTCAAGGAGCTTCAAGTCGAAGACCCCGTGGCTTTCAACTTCCGCGAGTAAGTGCGCCAATGGATCAAGGCCGACAAAACGGGGCGGCGCAAACCGCAGCAACACCCGCTGTGGCCGGAATGGACAATTTGGCAATACCGCGTTGCAGCATCTTTCATGGAAGAACTCCACGCCCTGGCAAACCAGATTGCGGGGCGACGCGTCCCCATGGGCGCCAACGCAGGTTTGCTCTGGGCCGGGCATCTCTCGGATTACAAAGCACTCGACCTGTTCAGCGCCGAGACAGACCATCACGCCCCGGCCAGAGGTTTCTCTCTGACCTGCCGGTGTTTGCGTATCGGCTCGCGGAAGCCGTTGACCGTCCATATGCGGCGACAGCGAGCGGCGGTGATTGGGCATTTGTGAAGGAAAACAACGCGCACGGGCTTGTGCGGGGCTGGATCGCGCTCGCGTACGCTTCGGGCCAGCTCTTCATGGCGCCGCATCGACAGTGGTGTTACACGCCTGAGAAAGGCACACACTGGTACAACGGCCCGACCGATGTTTACGCGCCGCTTTACAGGTTCGTGCGGGAGCATGCGGACCTTTTTGACGGATACGAAACAGTGTCAGACATTGCGGTGGTGCTGCCGCACCGCGCCTACATGCGCGATCCAAATCGGTGTCAGGACCTCTGTGCAAAGCTTGCAACAGCGAATCTCTC
>JARYMD010000251.1 GCA_029907285.1 Verrucomicrobiota bacterium
GATCGGCCGCCGGCTTGATGCGGACGGGGACGGCCACGCTCCCGGAAAACCCAAACAAAGTGCCTGGCACTCTATTGGGGGCCACACCCCAATAACGTGCCTGGCACTCTATTTCGAAACTCGCGCACGATCGGTCGTCGGTTTGATGCGGACGGGGACGGCCACGGTCCCGGAAAACCCAAACAAAGTGTCTGGCACTCTATTGGGGGCCGGGGAGGGCGATGCTCCGGTGGCCGCGCCGCTCGGATCGACAAACCTGGGATGACTCCGGGGAAAAGAGCATTGGACATTTCTGGTGAAGTCGTTACACTTGCGGACATTATGAACAAGAACATCACGCTCACAGGCGTGTTGGTGGTGATATTGCTGCTGAGTGCAATTGCGAATCTCGCCTTGTGTGTCCGATATGTTCGCACCGTGAGCGCGGCTCAAACCGTAGCACAACGCCTTCAGACCATCAGGCAGTTCCAGACAGCGGTGGTTCTCCGCAAGTCTCTCATGCAGAGCATTGCAAACGATGCCATCGAGTATTCGAAGAAGAACTCTGCAATGGCTGCTCTGCTTCAGCAGTATAATCCCTTGCTTGAACAGTTGAACCTCGTGAAACCCCAACAGGGAACAGCTCCACGCCAAAACAAATAACTGTGATATGATGCCTCCTGATCCGGTCTCCCAAGTTGGCGTTGGCGGTCAACCGGCCAATCCGGACGCGGAACTTGCCGCGCTGCGCCAATCCGTCGCAAACCTGCGGATGTTGATGCAATTGACTGTCATCGCTCTTGTGGTGGTCGTTGCTTCGGTGAATGTCTTTCTGTTTCATCAGGTCCGCTTGCTGCGAAGGCAGGCGGGCGACATGCAAAGCGCTTCCCTTGAAATGGCAAGGACAGTTGGTGAATACGAGACGAACACCGTGCCGCTGATGGAGCGTTTTCTTGCCGATCTGAAGAAGTTTGCCGATCGCGATCCTTCTTTTGCCCAGGTCCTCGCCAAGTATCAATTGTCCGGACAGAAAACCACCAACGCTCCTGCTGCCACCAATCCTCCGGCCCCAGCGACAAAGACGTCGCCGACCAAGACAGCACCCGGGTCGAAGACCGGCACGGGACGATAGACAGTCATTGTCCGACCGTGGCCACAATGCCGGCACGGTTCGACAAGAGCTGGCACCTTGGTCGGGAGACTGTAGCCTGTGAGCCATGACCTCGATCTGCACCCGGTTTGGTTGGCTGTGGCCGCGCGTCCTCACGCTTTTCATTGTCGTCGCGAATGCAGTCGGCGCAACGAATGCCGGTGAAACATCGGACAGGCATTTGCCGAAAGTGCGGGTCGCACCCGACAACCGCAGTTTCGTGGCCGATGATGGCAAGCGGTTTGTGCCGTTTGGGGTGAATTACTTCCGGCCGGGGACAGGTTGGGCTCCGCAGATATGGAAGCAGTTTGACCCGGAAGCCACGCGCCGCGATTTCGCTCGGCTGCGCGAACTCGGAGCCAACTGTGTCCGTGTGTTTTTGACGTTCGGCTCTTTCTACAACGCGCCAGGGCAGTTATCCCCAGAAGGGCTTGCGAAGTTTGACAAGTTCCTCGAGCTGGCTGAAGAGGCGGGATTGTACGTGCACCCGACCGGGCCGGACCATTGGGAGGGAATGCCTGACTGGGCGCAGACGGGCCGGTGGATTGACGATGAAGCCATCGAAAACCTTGTGTCGTTTTGGAAGCTGTTCGCAGCCCGATACAGAGGTCGCAATGTAATATTTGCCTACGATCTGCTCAACGAACCCCAAATCCCATGGGATAATCCCCGAATGCGTCAGAAGTGGAACCAATGGCTTGAAGACAAGTACGGGGCCAAGGAACGGCTCGCCGCTGCATGGCAAAAAGAGAGCGAGAAACTCGAGTTCGGCAAAATAGACCCGCCGCCAAAGGACGCGCCGCCCGGGCGCGAGCTCTTGGATTACCAACTCTTCCGTGAGCACCTGGCGGATGAATGGACACGGCGACAAGCCGCCGCGATCAAGGCCGCTGACAACGATGCGCTCGTCACTGTCGGATTGATTCAATGGTCCGTCCCGTTTGTGATGGCCGGTCCATGGCAGTATTCAGGATTCAGACCCGCGCGACAGGCAAAGTTTCTCGATTTTCTCGAGGTCCACTTTTACCCCTTGGCGGAGGGATTCTACGAATACACGGGCGCCGAAGCGGAAAAGCGGAACCTCGCGTATCTCGAAGCGGTGGTGCGAGAAGTGGCCATGGCCGGCAAACCTGTCGTGCTGGCTGAATTCGGATGGTACGGCGGTGGCAAACTCACGATCGACGGCGGCAGGCATCCCCCGGCAACAGAAGAACAGCAGGCAGAATGGTGTCAGCAGCTGATAGAACTATCAACCGGCTGGTGCTGCGGTTGGCTCAATTGGGGGTTGTACGACCATCCACAGGCGCGCGACGTGACGGAACTGATCGGGCTTCTGACCGCCGATGGCCGCACAAAACAATGGGGCCGTGTTTTTCAGAAAATCTCGCAAGAACTGGCGGGAAAACCTGTGCCAAAAGTGCGGGAAGTTACCCGGCCTGCGATGGATTGGGAGCGGCTGCTGATTGATCGCGAAGCAGTGAAAGCATTCCGGGACCGGTACTACACAGCTTTCAGAGAACAATAAAGCCACGGTGAAATTCGCAGCCTGACGGGTGGGCAGACCTTTGCAGCGCTATCTCGAAAAACGCGCGCAATCATCGCACACACTTGGCGCAATCCGATCCCGGCAATCGCGATGTCTTGGTCGTCACCATCGGCGAAACCTTCGTTGTAACTTTTGTCGTCCGCCCCGTCTCGATCTGGGCGGTTGGGATTTCAGGTGTGACGCTGAATAGCGCCGTGGGGCGGCCGGAGACGCCGGTGCAGCGCCTTGCGTTTGGTGTCGCGGTGCGGAATAGTAACGCTCGTGAACGTCGTTGCAGAATTGACCGAGTCACTCCTGGCTTCGTACAAGGCCGTGGGAGGGATAAATCACATCGACGGCAAGAATCTGCCGTCCAAGCGTGCCATTGCGAAGATCACACAAGACCTGCTGCGATTGCTTTTTCCGGGCTACTTCGACGACAAGGCGCTGCATTCGTCG
Organism: Verrucomicrobiota bacterium; assembly: GCA_029907285.1. Classification (GTDB taxonomy): domain Bacteria; phylum Verrucomicrobiota; class Verrucomicrobiia; order Limisphaerales; family J093; genus JAAYVR01. Next base: position 3,114 of record JARYMD010000251.1, read on the forward strand.
GAGATCAAGGGGCAAACCGAGTCGTTGTTGTGCTCCGTGGTCAGAAGGCTTGAGATCGAGATCAGGCGAAGCCTCGAATACGCTCCGCCGCAGGGAATGAGCCGCCGCGATTTGCGCGGCCACGCACGCGAACTGTGCTGCAGATTGCTGAGGCGTTTGCCTGAGGTTCGCGCCATGCTGCAAACAGACATGGAAGCCGCTTACAATGGTGACCCGGCGGCCCTGAGCAAGGAGGAGGTCATATTGGCTTATCCGTTTGTTGAAGCAATTGCTGTGCAGCGGATGGCGCATCAGTTGTACCTTGACCAGGTTGCGCTCATACCGCGGATCATGACAGAGTGGGCACATGGGCGAACGGGTTTGGACCTGCACCCGGGGGCGGAGATCGGAACGCATTTCTTTGTTGATCACTGCACAGGCACGGTGGTCGGAGAAACAACCCGCATAGGGAATCACGTCCGAATGTATCAAGGGGTTGGTTTGGTGGCCAGATCGCTGGCCGCCGGCCAGGCGCTTCGAGGACAAAAACGGCATCCGACAATCGAGGATCGCGTCACGATCTACGCCGGGGCGACCATCATGGGCGGCGATACCGTGGTTGGAACTGGCAGCACGATCGGCGCGAACGTCTTTCTAACGCAGAGCGTGCCGCCGAACTCGCTTGTTCTGGCCGACGGCACCACTGTGAAAGTGTTGCCAAAGTCAGAGCATTTGGCGACCCCAGATTTCCAGATTTAGCAGCGATGGACTCCATCCAACTCGAGCACGTCAGCAAAGTGTTCCACATGCCCGGGGGACGCTGCGTGGAAGCCGTGCGCGACATGACATTCGAGGTTGGGGAGGGGGAATTGCTGGTTTTGTTGGGGCCCTCCGGATCGGGCAAGACAACAACCCTTCGACTCATTGCCGGCCTTGAGCAGCCAACAAACGGCACAATTTCGATCAACGGCGAAATCGTTAACGGAATCCCCCCAAAAGACCGTGATATCGCCATGGTCTTTCAGAACCACGCTCTCTATCCGCATTTGACGGTTTGGCAAAACATTGCGTTTGGACTGAAGCTCCGCAGGCTTCCAAAAAGCGAAATCGAACAGCGCGTGCGCGATGTAAGCGAAATGTTGGACATAACGAAACTCCTGACCAGGCTTCCGGAAACGCTGTCGGGCGGCGAACAACAGCGCGTGGCGCTTGCTCGCGCGATTGCGCGGCACCCAAAAGCACTGCTGCTCGATGAACCCTTTTCAGACCTTGACACTCCGATGCGCGCTCAAATGCGCGTCGAACTCAGGAAACTTCACAGGCGCCTCCGCACAACAATTGTCCACGTCACGCATGATCAAAGCGAAGCCCTTGTGCTTGGCGACCGCGTGGCGGTGATGGACTCGGGGCAAATTCAACAAATTGGCGCCCCGCTGGAGCTTTACGAGCACCCTGCAAACACCTTCGTTGCGGGATTCCTTGGCTGGCCACCGATGAACTTCGCCCGGGGCATGATTGAACCCGAACAGGACGGCTGCGTCTTCAGGTTTGCCGGCCCCGCTGATACAGCGCAGGTGCGATGTCTGCGGTTCCAGATTCCGAAGTCCATCGCTCCGGCCATGGCGAAGCACATAGGACATGAGGTTGTGATGGCACTGCGACCGGAAGACATCCTTCGTGTTATGGCCAACGCTGCGTCGCCCACCGACACAACCGCCGAGGCAATCGTCGAACTTGTCGAACCAACCGGTCCACAGGTGCATGTGTATCTCGGCCTTGGCGGATGGCGATGCGTGGCTGCGTGGCCCCGGGAATGCGCCCCCGCTGTTGAGGAGAGAATCCTTGTCCGATTAGAAATGCAGCGGGCAAGGTTCTTCGACGCGCAGACCGGAAAAGCAATTGCGCTTGCGCCACGCAGCCGGACTTGAGTTTGTTTGGAATAAGTGTGTACTGAGCGCGGTGTGTCTTTTGACGCAGCGGGGCGCTGCCGCAATTGAACGATGCCGTTTGGAAACCAACGTTGGTTGCAGGGACGGCGATTTGTCGTGCCGCGCTGTCCGGCGCGCCCGGGCCGCCCGCGGGAAACAATCAGTTGAGACCGGTGAACGAACCTGTTGCAGGCAAGAGCCTCGAACCATTGTGTTACTTGCGATGGCTGCGCAGATTCTCCACGGTGGCAACACAGATAACGGCGTGTGCCGCAGCGATTGCGCTGGGCCTTGGGTGCCGACACACGCCGGTTCGCGTGACAGCGCTCCGCCAGGTTCAGCCGTGCCCGATTGTCCCGGTTGCAACTGCGGAACCAACGCCTCACCAAACCAATCAAGAGCCGGCTCTGCCCCCCGCAGCAGCACCCCCACAATGGGTGTCGGCCACAAACGTCCCATACGACGGTTGGATCGACGTCCGGCAATGGGCAAGAGATATTGGGATACCGATCCCTGCGCTGGCAATGACAGGCACCAATTGCGTGGCAAGCCTGAAGTTCCCAACGGGCACCCTTGACATCAGGCTCGGTCGTCACCAGGCACGGTGGCAGCAATGCGAACTTTGGCTGGCCCACGCGCCCTTGTTCATCCGCGGTCAACCCTGCGTTCACGGACAGGACATTCAATCAACGCTGTTGCCACTGCTCACCGACAACGGGGAACTTCCCGTGACAAACCGTGTGATCGTCCTCGACCCCGGCCACGGCGGTTCCAATCCCGGAGCAAGAAACATCGCTACAGGCCGCTGGGAAAAGGAATACACTCTGGATTTGGCGCTTCGACTCAAGCCGCTCCTCGAAGACCAAGGATGGATGGTCTTCCTGACCCGGACCAACGACTGCGACGTCACACTGAGCAATCGTGTTGCGATTGCCGACGCCATTGGTGCAGGACTGTTCCTCAGCCTGCATTTCAATGATGCCAACGGCCGCGCAACTGAATCCGGAATCGAGACCTACTGCATGACACCGCCGGGGTTGCCTTCAGCGCTTGTGCGCGGGCCGCCTGAGAATCCATCCGTTGTCCTCTCCAACAACGCCCATGACACGGCAAATCTCCGGCTTGCATTTCGTTTGCATCGTGCACTGGTCAACCGCACCGGCGCAGTTGACCGCGGCGTGCGGCGTGCACGGTTCATGGCGGTGCTGCGCAACCAATCCAGGCCGGCGATTCTCGTCGAAGCCGGTTATCTCTCGAACCTGCGTGACGCGCGCCTGATTGCGAGCCCTGAGCATCGGCAAGCTCTTGCATTGGCGATTGCCGATGCGCTCAGCTCGCCGCCGCCCGGTCTTTGAGCATTGTATTGCAGGTCTCAGCCCTCACAAAGCAGAGCGCGTCGCCCGCCACTTTGCGCTTCCGAGTCAAGTGAACGCGCTACAAATAGTGTGCCAGGCTCGAAGTTGTGTTGAGCGTTGAACGTTGTGCGTCGTGCGTCGTGCGCTCCCAAACAGACGACCCGCCGGGTGAACCGATACGAACGCTCAACGTA
>JARYMD010000252.1 GCA_029907285.1 Verrucomicrobiota bacterium
GGCCGGGTTTTGGCGCCAATGTGTTGCGTGCGATCTTGAACGCCCCGTCCGGCTCGACGTAGGCGCCGCTGAACACTCTCGTGTAATTCATGCCGTCGGCCGACAAACGATCAATGTACTTTTGATAGTCAAAATCGAGGTTCAGCACGCCGCCATAATGTTCCGCAGAACTGATCAGCAGCGCCGGTTTTCCCCGCCATTCGAAGTAGTGTGGGTTCTGCGGGTGAAGTCGGATTGGCGCGGCTCCCTGAAGTGGCACTGATGCGCTGATCAGCAGCCAGACGAAAACCCCAAGGCTCGCAAACCTCCGGTGAGAGCGGTCAGAAGCGGTCGTTTCGGGCGAACGTTCAGACTGAAGCGTGGTATTCATGGGCAGATTGTTCTGCTGCTCAATGCTGCACGAGCAACGCAGGAATTCAAGCTCAAGATTCATTTGGAATAGATGTGCTTGCCGACATCATCAGCGCCGTGCGGGAAGGATTTTGTCCCCGCCGCAGCGTGGCGCGACGGAGCTGTTTCCCGGACCTGGAAACCTCACCGGGCTGAAGGAATGGGTGTGTCAGCATGGGTGGCCGGTGAGAGTTCCCGGCTAACAACCTTCGTCATAACCTTTCCCGAAACCCATGCAGCCGCCTTCATCGCAACTTTCATTGGAGCCTTGCCAGTTTTCACTCTGACACCTGGCCGGGCAGGGCGCGGGTGGGTCTGCCGCGCCAGCCGTACTTGAGTTCGGGCAACAACATCAGATTTGAGAACAGAATAAGCGTTGCGCTGAACAAGCCGAGACTTCCGAGTGAGAATCGCCCTGCGAGACTGAACGCCACCAGTGGGGCGACAACGCCCCGCACTCCGGTCAGGAAGGTGTGTACTGACATGTAATCTGCGACGCGGTCTGGTGGCGCAAGTTTTGTCACCCACAATCCCCACGCCACGTCGCCTCCTGCAGATGAGACCCCAAACACAATTGCACCGACAATCAGGCCGGTGCGTGAGTTGCTCATGAAGAATGTCAGTATGCCGATTGCGAAGCCGATGTTCAGCACCACGCGCAGGAGAAAAAAGTTCATTCGATCAAACAGCCAACCCCAAACCTGGCTCATGACCAGGCGGGCAACATTGGGGATGACACCGACCAGCAGTGCGATCTGGCGCGGGTCAAGCTGCAGCGAGTATTTCTCGCTTGCAAGGTACTCGACCCTCAGCGGCAGCATCATCAGGTTTGCGAACCCCATCAGCATCCATGAAATCAACGTGTCCCTGAAAAGTCTGTCGTCCCGGGCATACCGCATCGCCCGGAACGGGTGCGATCCGCCTTCCTCGGTCAGCCGTGTCGAAGGACAGTGCGACAACCTGTTGGCTGCAAACAGAAACGCGAGGCTGAACCCCACAAGTAGCCATCGGTACAGGCTCATGTCATGCGACAAAATCCTGCCGGCAACTTCGCTGAACAACGCGGCTGTGCCAATCCGGATCATCACCGCGTGTGAAAACAGTTTCCCTCTCTTCTCCTCCGGGTAATTTTCCTGATACACCTGGGTCATCAACGGGATTGACGACGACGCTGCTGCCATGGTGATGACACTTCCGAAAACAAAGACCGGCAACTCGGGCAGAATCGCCATGACGAGGAACACGATGCTTCCGACGAGAGCGATGCGTGAGGCTGCGACGGCTGCGGGAACGCCCATGCGCGCTACCTGTGATACGACCAATGGCGTCAGCATGAGCCCCGCGCTTCCACCGGAGGCCACGAGCCCTTTTGGAATCGCCCCCGCCTGGAACGCCCGCACTGCTATCAGGAGCAGAAACGTGCTTCCTGCAGATTCGAGGACGCCATTTGCCACGGCCCGCTGGAGTTCCAGCCGGTAGGTCCGCCGTGTCCGATCTGCACTGCTCAAATGATTTTGCCTCGTATCTTTCGTCACGCTGACAGATTCACTGCACACCGAACTTGCCACACGGCCCAGCTTCTTTAGTGTCGGCCCCCGTGAACATTCTTTTCGTCGGAGACGTCGTGGGCGAGCCCGGAAGGCGCGCAATCCGGCAGATGCTGCCCCGGTTAAGGCAACGCTGGCAAGTTGACTTTGTCGTGGTGAACGCCGAGAACGCCGCTGGCGGCGCGGGCATCACGCCCAAGACTGCAGCAGAGCTGTTTTCGGCCGGGGCGGACGTGCTGACCACTGGCGATCATGTCTGGGACCACAAGGAAATCGTGGCTTACATTGAAACCGAACGCCGGTTGTTGAGGCCACTGAACTATCCGCCCGGGACTCCCGGGCATGGAAGCGGCGTATTCGAGCGGGGTTTGCCGCCCGCGGTTGCAGTCGTCAACGTTCAGGGGCGGGTGTTCATGCCGGAACTGGACAATCCCTTTTCGTGCATTGCGGATGAGATCGCAAGGTTGAAACTGTCAACGCCTGTCATCGTTGTTGACATGCATGCCGAGGCAACGTCAGAGAAAATCGCGATTGCACGGATGCTGGACGGCCGTGTCAGTGCGGTTGTTGGCACGCATACCCACGTCCAGACTGCGGACGAACAGATATTCCCTGGTGGCACGGCTTACCTGACTGACGCGGGGTTCACCGGACCGCACGAGAGCGTATTGGGTCGGCGGATCGAGCCGGTCATAAAGAGGTTCACAACGCTTCTTCCGCAGCGATTCGACGTGGCTGCGGAGCGCATCCTGATTCAAGGCGCGTTGATAAACATCGATGAACAATCGGGCCGCGCCCTTGGGATCACAAGAGTGTCCGAGCCGCTCTCGGAACAACAGGACAACGTATCGAGTGGACATGGTGAATCCCGGCTTTAATCTTGCAGCGTGCTGATCGCGTTTCACAAGCCGTACGGTGTGCTTTCGCAGTTCACTCCGGAGACGCACGGGCAGAGAACGCTGGCCGAGTTTGGTTTTCCAAAGGATGTTTATCCCATCGGCAGGCTTGACGCCGATTCCGAGGGCCTGCTTTTGCTCAGTGACGAGCCGAGCTGGAACGCGCGGCTGCTCGATCCCGAGCACGCGCACCCGCGCGAGTATTGGGCGCAGGTCGAGCGTGTTCCCAGTGCGACTGAGTTGCAGAGGCTGGCAAGTGGAATTGCGCTTCAAGGCAGAAGAACATTGCCGTGCAGGGTTTGGATTCTGGAGCCGCAGCCGTGCATCATTGAGACCATTGGCGCCGCGAGCACTGCGACAGGCACGGGCGGTCCGAGTGAAAGCATTCACGCGGTCCGCGGACCGACAGACCTGCCGCGTCTCCTGCATCGGAATCCGCCCATTCGATTTCGAAAGACCGTGCCCACGTGTTGGATTGGCATTGAATTGGTTGAGGGAAGAAACCGCCAGGTGAGGCGCATGACCGCGGCCATCGGTCACCCAACCCTGCGGTTGGTTCGGGTGCGAATCGGGCAGTTCTGGCTGGGCAGCCTTGGCCCGGGCAAATGGCGGGTTTTGAACGACAGAGAACGGGGGATGGTGGCACGCGCGTGACCCGGAAATCTTGCCGGGATGACGCCCCGGGTTTGGTTGGCCGGCCAAGCGGCGATATTTCCGGCTCGATCAATCGCCGGGCTTGCACTCTGTCGATTGTTGCTTCAGCATCGAGTTTATTGTCGGGTATGCCATCGCGCACAGCATCGTCGCAGTGGGAGTTCGGAGACTTGTTGCCTCGCTCCGAGGGGCGGCGTGTGTTCACTGTTGCGGAGCTGACCTCCCAGGTCAAAAGGCTCCTCGAGACTCAGATCGGCGCAGTCTGGGTTTCCGGTGAGATCACCAATCGCAGGTTGCAGTCTTCGGGCCACTGTTATTTCACACTGAAGGACGCATTCGCTCAGCTCAATTGTGTTCTATTCCGCGGCCAAGCAGGGGTTGACCGATCGCTTCTTGAGGACGGCCAAAAGGTGTTGGTCCACGGCACTCTGACTGTTTACGAGCCGCGCGGTCAATACCAGTTGATAGTGGATGCGGTGGAGCCGCGGGGGATTGGCACACTGCAGCTCATGTTCGAACGTCTGAAGCAGAAGCTGCAGGCGGAAGGTTTGTTTGCGCCTGAACGGAAGCGGCCGATCCCTCATTATCCTGGGAGGATTGGGGTGGTTACTTCTGCGACCGGCGCGGCAATTCGCGACGTCATTCACGTCATTTCGCGCCGAAACCCTGCGGTTGAGCTTGTGCTTGCGCCGTGCCGCGTGCAGGGCGAAGGCGCTGGTGCAGAGATTGCCGCAGCAATCCGCCAGCTCAACGAATGGTCAGCGTCACTCCCGGTTCAGGAGCGGCTCGATGTGATCCTCGTGACGCGCGGTGGAGGAAGTCTGGAGGACCTTTGGGCGTTCAACGAAGAAACTGTTGCCCGCGCCATTTATGCCTCGGAGATTCCTGTCATATCCGCGGTGGGTCATGAAATCGATTTCACCATCAGCGATTTCGTGGCTGATTTGCGCGCTGCGACGCCGAGTGCGGCCGCCGAGCTGCTCACCGAGGGCGCAGTTGCTGCGCGCAGGTTCCTTTCCACTGCATCGGCTCGGTTGTTGCAGTTGGGGCAGAACCGACTCGAGCGTCTTCGCGAGCGGTTCGAGTACCAGACAGGTCTGATGGCACGCATGCATCCAAGGCGGCGGTTGAATGATTGCTGGCAACAGTTGGACGAGCTGCAGGAAGCGCTCTTGAGGGGCCTTGGAATTGCAGTTCAGACATCACGGGCCAGATTCGAAAACGCAACCGCTGCGTGGTCGAGGATGCGGCCGTCCAAGGTCATTGCCCTCAGGCGCGAACACCTTGGTCGCCTCCAAAACAGGCTGAGCGAGTTGGCGCATTTCGGTGCCAAAGCCGCCGAACAACGGCTTGCCAGCATGTCAGACCGGCTCCGGTTGTTGTCGCCAAGGCACGTTCTTGCTCGCGGTTACTCGATCACCAAAGACGCGGAGACAGGGCTGATTCTGAGGCGGGCAGCGGATGTTCGACCCGAACAATTGCTCGTCACGGTCCTTCACGAGGGCGAAGTACTCAGCGCGGTTAAATCCAAATCGGACCGGAGCGATGATTAGCCGGGCTGCGGCGCAGACCGACCATGCAAACGGTGGATTGTGCGGGAGAGGTTGGCAGATCGGCGCGAAATCTGCTGTATTTGGGATAAGATAAAGCGGCGTTGACATGTGAGTTGTTCGCCGGTAGGGTGACTGCGTCTAACGAACGAGACAAACTATGTTGCTCAAAGTCAGCTTGATTATCGCGATTCTGGCCAGCGTGGGCACGCTCGTCCTGAGTCATTTGCAGGTGGCCACGAAGGTGCAGAACCTGAAAGAGGAACTCCACACAACGGTTACCGAACGGGACAGTGCCCGGCAGGAAGCTGCGACCGCCAAGAACGATTTCAAGAAGGCCAAGGAACAGGCCGAGGCCACCGCCAAGCAGTTGGCCGAGACGCAATCAAATCTTGAAATCGCAATGTCCAACTGGAAAACCCAGCAAGACAGGGCGGACAAGCTGGAGGCGGCCTACAAACAGGCCACGGCCGAGCTGGTCGAGACATCCCGGGAATTGTCGGCATGGCGCGCGCTTGGCATCCCGCTGGATCAGGTCCGGAACAGGCTTGCAGAAGCAGACAAAACCAAGCTGGCCAACGAAGCCCTCAATGAAGAAAAGAAGGTGATGGCCCGAAAAATTGAGGATTTGAAACGGCAACTTGCCCCATTCATTGCAGACAAGGAAGCGCCTCCGCCGGCTTTGCCGCCCATGAAAGGCAAAGTTGTGGCTGTGGACCCGAAGTGGGATTTTGTCGTGATAGACGTTGGCCAAAAAGACGGCGCAGTTGAACGTGGCGAGCTTTTGATCAGCCGCGAGGGCAAGCTTGTTGCCAAGGTTCGAATCGCCCGGGTTGAGCAGGACCGTTCAATAGCGAACATCCTGCCCGAATGGAAACAGGCGGAAGTCAACGAGGGCGACATCGTAATGAACTGAGGTCGAAAGTGCTGTCGATTCGGTCAATAGCGTCGCTTCTGATATTGGCAGTGATTGCCCTCTTTTTGTCCGGGTGCGCAACCACTGACGACCCCGACAATCTTTCCGAGCGCCCATGGAATGCTCCAAAGACATGGGAAACCGGCCTCCCAACACAGATGCTCGAGGAGCGTTAGCCAGTCCCGTCCAGCCGACAGCTCTGATCAACGGGCACAGGCGCCAGGTCAGTGCCGGTTGTGTGACTATATCCGACAATCCCTCATATTCGTGAGGATTTTCAAGCTGCAAGCCTGGTAGTTTTCTTCGTATCTGCTTCCCCGGCCGCCGGCAAAGCGGTCGCCACGGTGCGGCCTTTCGAAAGCGCAAATAGAGTGCCAGGCACTTTGTTTGCGGTGTGCGCGGAGCGCATTCCCTGCCTTGCGCAAGATTTCATCAACGGTAGGGCGCGCCGTCCCTGGCGCGCCGAATGCACCAACACATGCCCTCATTCCGGCTCGCTGGGACAGCGAGCCCTGCCGTGCATGAACCCCTGCATACAGTTTTTCAATTCCGCGTAAATGCGGAACTCTAACAGCGCTCGCTTGCTCGGCACTTTGGGCGATGCC
>JARYMD010000253.1 GCA_029907285.1 Verrucomicrobiota bacterium
CCGCCCGTCGCCCATTTGGTCGAACCACAAATCCTGCGAGTTCTGCAGAAACGTCAGGAACGGTTCATCGAGAAACGGCAGAGCGGCATAGGTTGTCCCATAACTGTTCTGAATCCACCACGCATTCCACGTCGGGCCCTCGACAAGCCCGTTCCAGTTCGTGGTGTATAGCATTGCAAGGTTAGGGCGGAGCGGCGTGGGTTCAAAAAGGCTCCGCGCTGACTCGAGCAGCTCGAGATGTTCGGTCCCGCCTCTGCCCCTGAAAAAGCGGCCTTCAAACAGTGCATCTGCAGCGGAGGTCTCTGGGCTGATCGAGCAGTAGATGCCAAGCCAAAATGCAATCGCACACAATGAAGTTGTCACGACATCAAACTCACGACGTTTCATAGGACAAATCCAGCGCCCGTTCGCCACGGGCCATGCGAGACAGTGACTTCTGCAGCGGCTTGCCCGGCTCAGTGTTTCAACTGATCACGGCGCCTTTCGCGCATCGAAGCCGGCCCCATTAACCACCCGCCACCAGCTCAGCGCCCGCAACGCCTGCCATTGTCGCACAGCCGCGCTTTCCACAGGCGTCGCCGGCCGGTCGGACATGTCTCGCAGTCCCAACACACTGTTCGGTTTGGTCGGGTCCAATAACCAGTCTGGCGTCACGATTGCCTGTGAACCGAATCCGATCTGCGGCCCTGCCGGATCGAACATGTTGCGGCCAAAAGCGTGGTACTCGAAACCGCGTTGCGCGGCCAGTTCAATCATCGTGGGCAGGATGTCCGTGTGCGAACCTGCAAGCCTTTTCCCATCCAATCCCTCGGGCAACACCCCCCGCCCGCGCCAGAGCATCAGGACAGCCGTTCTATCATACGCGTTTGGGCGCTCATTGACAAACCGGCGCGACCAATGATCGCCAGTTGCAGCAAACAGCGTCGTGTCAAGCCGCTTTTCCGCCTCAAGAACAAAACTGCTGAAGGAATGGTCAGCAAACCACAAATGCCCAAGAACCTTGAAATCGAGCGTCCTTGAACAAATCGGCTTCAAATCAGGCGGCGGTTGTCGCACCCCATATCCGCGCCCAAATACATCCGTCGAATATGGCGGGTGATAACCTGCAGAGAGTATAAGGTTGAAGCTGGGTGGATCATCCGACACTTTTCCAAGAACGTAGTTGAACAACTTGTCGTCTTCGACACCCCACTCGCGCTTCAGCAGGCCGCTCTCGTCAATGTCGCCCCCGCCGTGCACTTCGTCGAAACCTTGTTCGAGGCAGAAATCTCCGAACCGCTGCCAGCTCAAGTACCCCGCATAAAAAGCGCGCGTTCGGTACCCAAGCCGCTTGAAAACCGGCGCGATGCTTGTAGGAAGAGGCGTTCTGCACGCGGGCTCGTAGTTCACAACCAGCCCCGAATACGGAAGCCCGGTAATCAATGCACTGACCGAAATCATCGTTCCTGCCCCCGCAGGCACAAAAGCCGGGATCAACACCCCTTCCTGCGCCAGCGACCGGACGCCTTCACTGAGCTGAAGTGATCGATACTGATCGAGCAAAGGCCATGCGTCGTAGCTTTCCAGTACCACAAGGTACACATGTCTTGGCCGTTTCCCCGGCAGCCCCTGCGCGACGCGCATCGTCATGCCGTCCAGATCAGACCCGCCTGCCCCTGAGGGGAACGCGGTCTTCGCCGCGTCCCGGATATCGCCGCTCGGCCACAAAACCTGCAGGTTCCTGCCGCGTATCACCTCGAGTTGCTGGCTGATCGCGTATTTCAGGGCTGAGTACGGGTTCAGAACCAGCTTGTTCAGAACGCGATCCTTCGTAACCGCCGCATCCTTCAACTGCACCGGACGTCTCCCGACGGAGCCGCGGGCCGCCACTGCAACGACTGCAGCCATGGACAGCACCACAATCGCCCGCCCTGAAACCGACCAGACCAAACCTGTCGCGCGCTCCGGATCAATCCGTCCGATGCCACACAGCCACTTCCACAGCCTCACAAGGGCCACGCAAACAACCGCCATCCCAAACACCGCGGGAATTACAGGGTAACTCTTCCACACGGTGTGCAAAACAGCCCGCATGTCGTCAAAAACAACCCCGAGAATCCAGTGATTGAAGTAGTCCTTGTACTCAGCGAAGAAACCTATCGCAACCGCTCCAATCAGAGTGGTGGCAGCCACGAACAGCATTGCAACCACTGCCCGCACTGTCTCAGCCAGTGACCGTCTTCGTGGCGCCACTGCCAACAATGTCCCGGCAAAACATGGCAGCGCCCAATACATCGCCACGCTCGCATCGAACCTCGCCCCGGTGAACAAGCATTTCAGAACCTCCCACCAGTCCCCCGCCGCGCCGATGCCCCCTGCAAAAATCAGCAACATCAGCACCCGTAGCAACGCCAACAGACCAAAAGCAAACAACCAAAACTTCCAATCCTTGACTGATTGCTCGACGAACAACCCCCACCGCGGCTCTTGGCCGTCGGCGCCGCGCTCTGTCGGCGCACTCCCTCCATCCCTCTGGCCAGGTTCAATCGGTTCTCCGCTCACACGCCGCGAGAGTACCAAGTCGCCGACCGCGGTCAAACAGCGAGATCATTTCAAACGAAAGGTCCAATCCAAGACAGCGTTTCCAGTAACAAGACATCAGCCACCGTTGACCATCATCTGACGCGGCCAACCGCGCAGTAACGGTCATTGTTCAAGCCCGGAATTGGTTGGTGACACGATTCCCAAAACGCCGCGGTTTTACTTGCTGTTCTGCATTTCTTGTGAGCCTTTCACTTCCAAGAAATCCGCTCTCTGGCGGGCGCCGGGATGTTCTCTCAATCTCGGCATGTCTTTTGCTATGCGCATTTTCGGGAAAGGCAACGACGGTAAGGGAAAATGACACGTTGCCACCAGCCCTGAATTCGGGCGAAAGCGGGCGCCAAGGAGGTGGCCCCAAAAGGAGGAAGGGCAATGGGGAACGCTCGGGACGGTCGTCCCCACCGGCCAACCCGAGCAGCGCGAACCGGGATGCTTGTCATCCCGGTTCATTCTTTCCCACAGGGAGATTATTTCGCCTGATTGGCGCCTTTGACGCGGAGTCTGACTGCGTACAATCCCTCGCTTGCGGTGATGAACAAGGTGCGCTTGTCGCGCCCGCCGAAGCAGACGTTGGCTGTCCACCTTTCCGGGACCTCGATCTGCTCGATTTTGACGCCGTCTTTGTTGAAAACGATCACGCCGCGCCCTGTCAGATAGAGATTGCCGTCGGCGTCGATGGTCATTCCGTCCGACCCGAGCTCGCAGAAAAGGGTTTTATTGGCGAGGGTGCCGTCGGGTTGAATGTCAAACTTGTAAGTTTTCCCAGCGCCGATATCCGCGACGTACAGAGTCTTGCCGTCCGGCGTACCAATAATGCCGTTGGGTTGCTTCAGACTGTCCACAACCCGAACGAACTTGCTGCGGTCTGCCGACAAAAAATAAACGTGCTGGCCGTCCTGCGGCATCTTGTCGTGCTGCCACCATGGCCGTTTGTAAAACGGATCGGTGAAATAAATCCCGCCATCGGGGCGCACCCAGACATCGTTGGGGCCGTTCAGCGCCTTGCCCTGGTATTCCCTCACAAGGACAGTGACTTTCATGTCGGGTGCTATGGACCAAAGCTCGGTCTTTTCGTCCGCGCACGCGACCAGGTTTCCCGCAGAATCGAAACACATGCCGTTTGCACGTCCCGCAGGTTGCATGAACGTCGTGAGCCTCCCGTCCACGCTCCATTTCAGAATCCTGTTGTTCGGCTGGTCGGTAAAAAACACATTGCCCGCCGAATCACAGGTGGGGCCCTCGGTGAATTTGAAATCGCCGGCAAGTTTCTCCACTTTTGCCCCAGGCTCAATCAGGCTTTCAGCAGACAACAACTGCATGGCCGCAACACCCGCAATGACCAACACCAAAAAGTTCCTTGCTGGTTTCATGGTTCAGTCTCCGTCTTCACAACGAATTCACGATTCCGTCACCGCTCAACGCGCCCTGGCTAAAGCTTCCGAGCCTTGAAACCGCCATCTTCGCCCACCGATATCTCGACTGTCTTGGTGGCGCCCGAAAAATCAAACTTCGCCTGGACATCGACCGTCTTTGCAAAAAAGTGCGTTGGCGATTCGGCGAACAGCACAAACTCGTGACCGAAAAACTTCAGCAGCAAATTGCCGTCCCGCCGGGTGATTTCGGCAACACTGTCTCTGTTGACCTGGTATTTGCCGCAGTAGCTGTCCAACAGCTTGTCCGCAAGATAAAACTCCGGTTTCCCCGGCTGGCCAAGTTCGCGCACCCAGATGTTCCTGTACCGAACCGGATTGCCGTGGTCCTGGAGTGAGATTGGCAGTTTTTCCGGATGCGCCTGATAAGGGGGCCGGCTCAGCCAGTCCGTTTGCCCAAACAACTCGGCGTTGTGATGTATCAAAACGCCGTTGTGAAACGCTGTGATCCGTGCCGGAGCAACAAGTTGTCCGGAAGCGTCAAACTTGGGCGGTGTCCACAGAATATCGTAGGTCTGCCATTCGCCCGGAGGACGAGACGCATTCACCAATGGTGGGTACTGGTTGTATATGGCACCACATGACCCGTCAGCGTACGTCTTGTTGTTGTAAGAATCCAGCACCTGCAGCTCGTATCTGGTGCCGCCGAAAAACACCCCGCTGTTGCCCCGCCCCTGGCTTGATCCTTCCACTTTCGCCGGAGTCGCAAACTCGAGGTGCAACTGGCACTCCCCAAAACAACGCAATGTCCTAGTGTAACCACTGCCGGGCACGCACTCCATCGCGCCGTCCTTGATCACCCACTTGGTTGGTTCCCCGTCCATCGCAACCCATTGCGACAGGTCAGTCCCGTCAAACAATACTATCGCATCAGAGGGCGCTTTGCCGGGTTTGTCAGGCGTGCTCGGATAGCCCGGATTCACAACCGGTGGCAAAGGCCGGGTGCGGTCGTGCCCGAGATAACCGGGTTGCGCCTGGCTCAGTCCAGCCAAAAGCAAGCCTGCAAGCGTGGAAGCCACAAAACGAACGTTTGAAGAATGGGCGATCGTGCGAAGTTGAGTTTTCATGGTTCGAAAGCAGCAAATCCGCCCGCCATCTAAACACGTCCTGAAGCCCGGCGCAAGCCCTCGATGTCTTTCCATTATCAAACCACGGCCATCCCCTTGGCCGCATGGTTTGAGAATGGAAAAACATTTGGTTGATTTCTGGCCCGCGTTGTGTACTCAATTGAACGGTCGCCACATGGAATCCACGTCGCGCAGCCAAAGCGGGTCAAGACTGACCGCGAGCCAGAAATCGGCGCTCTTAACGCTGCTGGCCGATGACGACCCGGGCGTGTATCAAACTGTCCGCGCTCATATTATCGCTTCCGGGTTCGGCGCAGTCCAGTGGCTGCGACCCCACATGCTGAGCAGCGACGTCCAGCTCCGCCGCAGGGTCCAGGAAATAGTCCGCCACCTCGAGCGGCAAGAAGCTGACAACCGGTTTCTCGCATTCTGCCTCAGCCACGGCGAAAACCTTGACCTCGAAAACGGCGCATGGTTGTTGGCTCAAACACAGTACCCGGAAATCAATATCGAAGCATACCAGGCTCTCCTTGACGGCTACGCCATGGAACTGCGCGAACGGCTCTTGGGCCAGACATTGCCCGTTACAATACTCTCCGAGATCAACAGTTATTTGTTCAAGGTTCTCGGATTCCATGCAAACGCTGACCACGCCCGCGACCCCGAAAGCAGTTACCTCAACCGCGTGATAGACCTGCGTTGCGGGAGCCCAATAACCCTTTGCACGCTCTATTGGCTGATCGGGAAACGCCTCAACCTCCCAATAGTCGGCATCGGATTGCTGGGTTACTTCCTCTGCCGTTACCAGGGCGCAAGAGAGTCGGTCTTCATCGACGCTTACAGGCACGGCCGATTGCTGACCCGAGCCGACTGCATCAGAAACCTCCAGCAGTCAGCACACGGATTCCAGGAAGGGTTCCTCGCTCCAATCAGTCCCGGGCGCGCTTTGCTCCGAATGTGCTCGGCACTGCATCAGATTTACGCCCGCTTGAACATGCAGGAGGAAAGCGCCCGGACGCAGCGATACGTCATTGCGCTCGCCAAGTAGCGCCCGGCATTGCGGAACAGCCGCGGCTGCGCCGGGAAATCTCACCAGATTTGAACGTATGTGCGTGTCTGGGGCGTTGGCCGGTGAGATTTCCGTGTTAGCCCGCACATTCCCCAGCCCGGCGTAGCCGGAACCAAAGTCGCCCGACGGGCAAAGACCCGGTTCTTGCACCCTCCGGACCTTCAGCCACGCCGGGCTGGGAAATATGCCCTGCGACTCCGTCGCCGGGAAGAGCGCGCTGATCAAGCCCCCACTGCACGCGGCGCTGCCGCAGATGCAGTGGGCGTTGGCAGACGCCAAGCGCTTGGAGTGCGGCAGCTTGCTGCCGCTTTGTTTTCTATGCGCGAACAACGTGTCTGTCCCCATGTCCGCATTTGAGGGGTTCCTCCGCCGACTTCGGCAACTGCGGATTGGA
>JARYMD010000254.1 GCA_029907285.1 Verrucomicrobiota bacterium
ATTGCCCAGATTGGACGAGCTGTTGAAAAGGGGAACTGCCAACGGACTGCAAGGGTTGCGCCGCATCGAGCCCGCGGAGTTCAGAAAGATCGAACCCAACGCCGCCGGGCTTGCGGCAATCCACGTGCCCGAAGAAGGCATAGTGGATTACGCGATGGTGTGCGAGCGGCTTGCAGCTCGAATACGAGAACGCGGGGGAAACATTTTAACCGGCGCACCAGTCGAGCAGCTCAGACGTCTCAACAACGAGTGGGTGGCGACAACCCGGCAGGGTGATTATACGGCCGAGTTTCTGGTGGCATGCGCCGGTTTGCACGCGGATCGCGTGGCAAGGCTCGCGGGCGAGCAGCCACAGACACAGATCGTTCCGTTTCGTGGCGAGTATTACAAGCTGGGCGGGGCCGGTGCGGATTTGGTGCGGAACCTGATTTATCCGGTGCCCGACCCGAAATTCCCGTTTCTTGGGGTTCACTTTACGCGGTTGATTGAGGGTGGTGTTGAAGCCGGGCCGAACGCAGTGCTTGCATTTGCGAGGGAGGGGTATTCGGTGTGGAAAGTCAACGTTCGCGATTTGGCGGAGGCTTTGGCATTTCCCGGCTTGTGGCGTTTCCTGAAGAATCACCCTGCAATGGTCAGGAGCGAGCTGGCGCGATCATTGAGCAGGGGCGCATTTTGCCGCGCACTGCAGAAACTCGTGCCCGACATTCGTCCGTCAGACCTTCGGAAAGGCGGCGCCGGGGTACGTGCACAGGCAATGAGCCGGTCTGGCGAACTCGTTCAGGATTTCGAGCTTCTGCCACGGGATGGGGCTTTGCACGTTTTGAATGCGCCGAGCCCGGCGGCGACGGCCAGTCTCGCGATCGGCAGCGAGATTGCAGCGCGGGTTTTGGGTCCTGGCAACTAATCCAGCCCGGGAATCTCACCGTCTGACCAGATCAGGGCACCCAAAACTTCGTTCCTGTGAGATTTCCGGGGCAGCCCTTCCAGCTTCATGCCCTTGGCAGTCTGCGGATCGGGGTGATGTTTTCTTTTCCAGAGCTGTGTTATGTTCTTGACCTCGTTGGTGCAATGGCATTATACGGTGCATGTAGCGATGAGGCAGCCTTAGGTAAAACAATCAGCCAGTATGACAAAACGTGACTTGGTCGTCCGCATTAGTGAAGAAACCAAGCTCGGCCAGCAATTGGTTTTGAAAGTGGTGCAGCTGACTCTGGATCACATTTCAGAGGCTTTGGCAAAGGGCGAAACCGTGGAGCTGAGGAACTTCGGTGTGTTCGAGGTCCGCATTCGCAAAGCCAGAGTTGGGCGCAACCCAAATGCTCCCGAGGCCGACATTCGCATTCCGCCTCGCGCGGTTGTGAAGTTCAAGCCCGGCAAAGAGATGCGCGAAGAAGTGTTGAAGTTGACGCCTCCCAGTTGATCGCCTGCCTGACTGCGACTGAGCATCTCAAGGTTTCGGTACCGAAATCGGCGCATGCTGGCTTTTTCTACCAAGATGGAACGATTACCCGGGTTTCGCGATTTTTATCCTGAGCCGTTGCCTGCCAGCGGGGTTTGGAGCATCAACGCCAGACAGCACATTTTTGCCGGATGGCGCCGCGTTGCGGTCCGCTACGGCTTTGCTGAATACGACGGCCCGCCGCTCGAACCACTTGAACTCTACACACTCAAGAGCGGGGATGAAATAGTTGGACAGCTTTACAACTTCACTGACAAAGGCGGGCGTGAAATTGCGCTTCGGCCGGAACTGACTCCAACTTTGGCGCGCATGGTTGCGGCTCACCACCGGCAGTACAAGAAACCCATCAAATGGTTTGCCATGCCCCAGTTGTTCCGCTACGAGCGCCAACAGAAAGGCCGTCTGCGGGAGCATTTCCAGTTCAACGCCGACATCGTGGGCGAATCCGGCCCGGCGGCAGACGCCGAATTGATTGCTCTGCTCATAGACGTCCTGCGGGAGTTTGGCCTCACGGCCCGCGATTTCGTAGTCCGCTTGAGCAGCCGGCGCGCGTGGGAGGAGTTCTTCCTGAGACGATGTCCCAACACTGCGCGCGCGTATGAGTTCTACCAAACCGTGGACAAGCTCGAGCGTGAATCTCCCGAGAAAACCAATGAAACACTCAGACAACTGGGTTTCACGATCGACGAAGTGCGGGATTTCATTTCCGCCGGGCGCCCAACTCCGGAGCTCGAGTTCATCGTCAACGATCTGGCAGGACGCGGTCTTGCCGAGTTCGTGCGCATTGACTACGGGATAGTGCGCGGGCTTGCATATTATACGGGTCCTGTGTTCGAAGCGTTTGATCTCCAGGGCGAATTCAGGGCAATTGCCGGCGGCGGACGATATGATTCACTTGTCAAACTGATTTCCGGTGGCAAGGTTGATTTGCCCGCGCTCGGATTCGGCATGGGCGATGTGGTGTTGACGCGGTTGCTTGAGCGGCAGGGACTGCTGCCAAAGTTCATGCCGTCTCTAGACTTGTTCTGCATCGTGGAAGACGAGACGTCCCGGGGTGACGCCCTGCGCACTGTTCAATTGTGTCGCGACGCAGGCTTGAGTGTCGAATACGCGCTTTCGCCATTGAAACCCGACAAACAGTTCAAACGCGCCTTGGAACTTGGTGCCGGACACGTCGCATGGGTCCAGCGCGGTCCCGACGGGACAAAGTCTGTCAGGCTGCGGAATCTTGCCGCCAGAACCGAGGCCGTCGTGCGTGAAAGCGAAATTGTCACAATGCTGAAAGCGGCGCGCGCGGAAGATCGGTCTTGCCCGCAGCCCGGCAATAAGGTCACACTGACCTGAGCATTTGCGAGCGAAGGAACCTGTTATGCGCACCTTGGTAATAGGCATAGATAGTGGCACCCAATCCACAAAAACGGTCGTGCTCGATGTGGAAAAGCGAAAGATCGTTGGGACCGGCACGTCCCAATACGGTCTGATTTCCGGCCTTCCCCCGGGTGCAAAGGAACAGCATCCTCACACATGGCGCGATGCCGCCGCCAAAGCCGTCAAACAAGCCCTCAAATCCGCAAAAGCAAAGCCAGCCGAGGTCAGGGCAATCGGCGTAAGCGGTCAACAGCACGGTTTTGTCGCATTGGACAAGAACGGCGAGGTCATCCGCCCGGCCAAGCTGTGGTGCGACACCGTGACTGCTCCGGAGTGCGAAGAGATCACGCGCGCCCTTGGGGGGCCGGACGCCACCATTGCTGCACTTGGCAACGCCGTTTTGCCCGGCTACACAGCATCAAAAATCCTTTGGCTCAAGAAACACGAACCAAAAAACTTCGCCAGACTCGCCACCGTGCTGCTGCCCCACGATTACCTGAACTGGTGGTTGACCGGGCGCGCAGTGATGGAATACGGCGACGCCAGCGGGACAGCGTTGTTAGACGTGCGGACGCGCCAGTGGTGCACGGCTGCAATCAACGCGATCGATCCGGACCTTGCCGCGAAACTGCCGCCGCTGATTCCCAGCGATGAACCGGTTGGCCCGGTCCGAGCTGATGTTGCGAAGTCTCTTGGCATTGCCGCAGATGCGCTGGTAAGCGCCGGTGGCGGCGACAACATGATGGCTGCGATCGGGACAGGCAACGTCCGACCGGGCGTTGTCACCGCCAGCCTCGGCACCAGCGGCACAATTTACGCATGCTCGGAAACACCGGTCGTGGATGCACAAGGCGAAATAGCGGCTTTTTGCGATTCCACCAACCGCTGGTTGCCACTTCTCTGCACCATGAACGTCACCGTCGCCACTGAAATGGTCCGACGCGACTTCGGCTGGACCCACAACAAAATGGAGGCCGAAGTGGCCCGCGCCAGCGCCGGTGCCGGAGGGCTGTTGTTGCTTCCCTATTTCGAGGGGGAGAGAACTCCAAATGTGCCGGACGGAACGGGGGTGTTCTTCGGGGTGAACCAGCGCACTTTCGTTGCACGATGTTTTGCTCGCGCGGCCATGGAAGGAGCGACTCTGGGGATGAACTACGGGCTGCGCCGGCTCATCGAACTCGGCATCAAGCCAACGCAGATTCGCGCCACTGGCGGAGGATCAAACTCCAAAGTTTGGCGGCAGATACTGGCGGACGTATTCAACGCCGAGGTGGTCACGCTCAAGGTTGCCGAAGGCGCAGCCTATGGTGCCGCTCTCCAAGCCTTGTGGTGCTGGCGAAAACACAACGGCGAACAGGCGAGCATCCAGGATATCGCTGATGAGTTTGTGCAGTTGAACCCGAAACAGAGTGCATCACCGCGCGGGGAACAGGTCGAATTGTATCGGGAAATCCAGGAACTCCACAACGGCTTGTCCGCGGCGTTGAGGCCTGTCTTCCGCAAGCACCGCGAGCTGGTGTCGCGCTTGAGTGGATAATGTTCATTTCCTTGCAACCAATCAGATCATTCTCACATGAAGTTCATTCTATCAACACACAACGTCACCTACACGAAATCGCTCGAAGAGCACATCCTCGACAAGCTGTCCAAGCTCGAGCATCTGGATCGTTGGACGGTGGATGCGCGCGTTCTGCTTGAACACGACACAACCAAGGCGGCCGAAAAGCAGTTCAAGTGTTCCGTTCGTCTCGGTGTAAGGGGCCCAGACCTTTTCGCTGAAGACTCGGAGAGCGACCTTTACACTGCGATTGACATGGCGTTCAAAAAGATCGAGCAGCAGTTGCGCAAACGCCACGGGAGGCGAAAGGCCAACAAACGCACTGAAGCGGCCCGATTCAAGCGACAGCGGCAGGAATCAGAGCAGTGAGGCGTTCCGGCCCGCAATCCACGCCAACCATCCTGCTCCCGGACAGCGGGACAGCACGTGCCGAGGCGCGTCACGGCCCCACAGCCCAGCCTCTGTTGATACGAGCGCGGATTGTTGCGCCGGTGGCGCGGCCGTCCATTGAAGACGGCGCCTTGCTCATTTGCGGTTCCAAAATCTGTGCCGTTGGACGGTGGCGCCAGATTGCCTCTTCCGTCCCGGCCGGTGCTCACAAAATCGATCTCGGCGAGGTTGTCCTCCTCCCCGGCCTGATCAACGCGCATGCGCACCTTGATTACACGGACATGGCAGGGCAACTCGTCCCAACAAGGTCGTTCACCGATTGGATCAAACTCATCACGGAAGCAAAGAGCGGGTGGGGACCTGACGACTTCGCCTCCTCATGGAGAAACGGCGCTGAAATGCTCGTTCGCTCCGGTACCACCACTGTAGCGGACATTGAAACCGCGCCTGACATGCTGCCGGATGTCTGGCGCGACACGCCCCTCCGCGTGATTTCGTTCATCGAGCTTACAGGTGTGCGCAGCCGGATCGCCCCCGAAACAGCCGTCAAGGAAACTCAAAACCGCATTGCGGCATTGTCCTCGGGGCCGGGGCGCGTGGGTGTGGCGCCGCACGCGCCGTACTCGACGATTCCGGCACTGTTGCGAATGGTCGCCGGTGCGGCCCGGGCGCGGGGCTGGCTCTTGACCACTCACGTTGCCGAGTCAATGGAAGAATACGAAATGTTCAGGCACGCCCGGGGCCCAATGTTCGAATGGTTGAAGAGGAATAATCGCGACATGTCAGATTGCGGAGACATCACCCCGGTCGCGCATCTGGATCGGAATGGATTGCTGGGGCCGAATCTGCTGGCTGTGCACGCCAATTACCTTGATCCGGACGATATCGCGCTCCTCGCGCGAAAGGGGGTATCTGTGGTGCATTGCCCAAGAAGCCATCGCTACTTCAATCATGCGCCTTTCCAATATGAAAACCTCCTGCGCGCCGGCGTGCGCGTTTGCCTTGGAACAGACAGCCTTGCGACCGTGATCGTGAAGCGCGGCCGGAAAGCGACGCTCAACTTCTTCGAGGAAATGCGCGAGTTCGCGAGCGAGTTCCCAGACAGACCGCCGCGCGAAATACTGCGGCTCTGCACTGAAACTCCCGCCGCCGCCCTGCGCCTTTCGGGCCAAATCGGATGCCTCGCCCCGGGAGCAACGGCCGATCTGATCGCGATTCCTCACGAAGGTTCAATTGCGCGTGCTGACGAGGCTGTCATTGCACACGAAGGGTCCGTGGCAGTATCGATGATTGACGGCCGCTTTGTCTGGCCATTGCCAACCTGAGGCCGGCGTGCCGGGCTCAGTTTGAAAATGGGAAACCTCTCACACTCCTTCGTCAACCATTGCCTTGCCGATGAAAGGAGTGGCCGCGAAAGCGCCGAGAGCGAGTTTGGGTTTACGGCATCTCAGGCTTTTGGCCCGCATATTCCGCAGCCCGGCGTAGCCGGAACCAAAGTTGCCTGAGGGGCACAGAGCCGGTCCCTGCGCCTGTTGGTGAACGCTGCGGTGTTGACCGCTACGCTCAATGTTCAACGCGAACTTGCTTCATTGATACCGACTCACCACCAAAAGGCCGGACCGTGGTGACCGCCTTTGGTCTGAGTCGGATAAAGTGACAGGCTCGTTGTCTGGGTGTGGACCCAAATAAAGTGCCAGGCTCGTAGTTTGGGTTTTGCAGCCGGTAATGCGGTCGCAATGGTACGGCCTTT
>JARYMD010000255.1 GCA_029907285.1 Verrucomicrobiota bacterium
GACCAGTGCTCTGCCCGCCATCTTTCTGCCAACTATTTTTCTGCCTATGATCTTTCTGCCACCGGTTTTCTGCCCCGTCCCGGTCGATTGGAATCAGCGGGGGAACTTATTGTCTTGTTTCAAGGGCTGCGGCCCGGCCGGAAGCGAATCGCGTAAATCAAACCTATGATGATCAGGAGCGCGCCCCACCAGATGTCCGCGTGTTTTTCCCAAAGGGCCACCTTTTGAACCGGTGGATTTGCCAGGCTGTAAACACCCACACCCAAAATCAGCACGCCATAGACAGTAAGCAGTGCGCCGATAAAGAACCAAATTGGCACTTGATGATGTCCGTGTTCCATATGCAAGCCCTCACCAGAATATGATATTCACGATGACAAGAAGGACGCCAACAACCGCAGCCCAGAAAACCGGTTTTTCGTACCACGGGCATTGCCCTTCATCAGGCAACGGCGCCAGACCATAAACAAGATGCTTGATTTCGGAGTCCGGTTTTGGCCGGGTGAACAGGCTCACCATAATCACAACGCCGATTGTCAGCAGCAGAGACCAAAACGCGCTGAACATGTTCACCGCCATGTCCTGTGCTTTGGGCGAAGTCGCGATATGTTCGGCATGTCGCGGATTGAGCTGGGTGGCTTCAAGCTTCCTCATCGGCGCCAGCTCGGCGGGGAACGCGCTCACGAGCAGCCTGCGATTGAACCTCGCAAGGTCTTCGGATTTGAGCTTGGTTGGATCGGCCTGCAGAACCGCCCGGTCGAGAGACACACCCAAAAATCTGTCAGCCGTGTAAAGTCCGGGGTGATTCAGCAGCGCGTTCAGGTCTTTGACCACCGCAGTGCGAACGCGAAGCACTTCCGGGTCTGGAGTCCTTACGGCCTGCTGCAGCCGGTTCCACAAACCTTTTTGCTGCATGGCGCCGATTTTGTCCGAGCCAACGAAATCTGCCAGCAACTGGCGCGTTTGAGGCGAGAGATTCTGGGAAACGTGTGCTGCGATCGGCGTTGAAGCGGAGTGAAGCTTCTGAGCGAGCGCGGGAAGGTCCTTCACATCTTTTTCCATGAACGGAACGTACCAGCCCGGGAACCAGTGGACGTAAAGGAACATGCAGATTGAAGCGAGAGTGCCCGTGGCAAGGCCCCAGAACCCGCCTGCTGGCGTGGCCTGTTTCCACAGCATGCCCATGATAACCACGCCAAAAAGCGGCACAATAAAGAACAGCACCAGCACCTGCAGATAAACGAGGATGTTGCTGAACAACATCGACGCGTAAGCCGTCACAATCGCAATCAACACGCCGATAATCGAACACCACCTGCCCATGCTGACGTAGTGTCGGTCGGGCGCGTTACGGTTGATCAACGGCTGGTAAACGTCGTATGTCCACACTGTGGCGAATGCGCTGACATTGCCGGCCATTCCGGACATGAAACCGGCGATCATTGCGGTGACGCCAAGCCCCAGCAACCCTGGTCCAAGATAGCGCGCCATCATCAGTGGCAACACCTGGTTGTAGCTGTAACCGCCGGTTGCCTGTGCTTCGTGTTCCGGAAGCAGTTTAATCCCCGCTTTCTCTTGAAGAATCGCCAGCCCCAGCAGCCCCGGAAGAGTGACGATGATCGGCACGCACATTTTGAGGACAGCGCCAATGACCGTGCCGTTCTGAGCCGCGCGCAGGCTCTTGGCCGCCATGACGCGTTGGACCTGCAAAAAGTCTGTGCACCAGTACCCGAACGAGACCGCAAGCCCAAGTCCGAACACCATGCCTGTCCAGTGCATGCCCATCGGGTTGTCGGAGGCCGACCCCATGTTTGCCCACAAACTCGTGAAGTTCGTGCCCGGGTTCGCCGCGTTGATCCGGTCCATCATCCCCGAAAGCCCGCCCGCTTCGACAAGGCCGAGTATCGGCACCAGAAGAATGCCAAGCCAAATCAGGAAAAACTGCAGAACTTCGTTGAACACCGCCGACAACAACCCGCCCAGGGCGACATACACCGCCACAGTGAGAGACGACACCCAGATGCTCACATGGATATTCCAGCCGAGCAGCAAATGCAGAACCGACGCCATCGCAAACATGTTCACGCCGCATACCAGCACGGTCATGAATGTGAACGAAACACCCGCCAGCACACGCGATCCTTCGCCATATCTGAGCTTGAGATACCCGGGCACCGAATGCGTCTTGCAGATGTAATAAAACGGCATCATCACCACCGCCAGAAACAGAATGGCCGGGATCGCGCCGATCAGATAAGCATGCGCGCCCAGCATGCCGTACTGATATGCCATCGCTGACCAACCCATCGTCTCAAGCGAGCTCAGGTTCGCAGATATGAAACTCAGACCCGCGATCCACGCGGTCATCTTCCGGCCCGCCATGAAAAACTCTTCGCCCGTGCTCGCGTATTTCCTCAGGTACCCCCCGATGATCAGCACCATGACGAAGTAGATGACAATGATGAGCAAATCAACCGGCGTCAGGCGCAATAAAGTGCCACCCGACGCAGCGGCAAAAAGTGGCGTGAAACTCATATTGATGGACGTTATCCGTACCGGAACCGTCAACGCCGGTCAAGCCCCACGGCTGCGCACTGCAGTTTCCGGGCTACACTTCAGGCAACAAGTAAGGCGCGCGGTACGTGCGCCCAAGCAGTGCAACCGCATCGGGATCGTTCGGAATCGTCTCGTTCCGGCCGTCCCAAACAATCCGGCGTCCCACGCGATAGGCTATGTTTCCCAAATGGCCCGGGATGCTCCCAAGATGTCCGAGTTCGACGTCCGCATTTGGCCGTTTCCGGCTTCTTATGCATTCGAGCCAGTTCCGCTTGTGTTGCGTGTCCTGGCCGCGGTCCTGGACCTTCAAAGGTTCGGACCTTGCATCTTCAAGGAACACCGTGTAACCGCGCCGGTTTATTCTGAGTGACGCCTTGGTTCCGTAGAACTCGATGCCATGGTCCATCTCGCCCCACGGGTCCTTGCCGTTGCCGTGGCGCAGTTCATAGGTCCAGACATAACCCGGGCATTCAAAAGTCACTGCCGCAGTGTCCGGCGTTTCGCGCGCGTCATTGAACACGAATTTTCCGCCCACGGTGGTAACAGCATTGATCGTCGGTCCCATCGCCCATGTCACAACATCGAACAAGTGGACACCCCATGCCGACAGCATCCCGCCCGAATACGCCCAGTGATAGTAGAAATAGAAGTCAAAGTGGCGCGGATTGAACCGGCGGCTCGGCGCCGGCCCAAGCCACAAATCGTAGTCAACGCCCGGCGGCGGGTCCGTGTCAGGCGGATTGCCCATGTCGGCATGAATGCTCTCCAACCCCCAGCAGTTCCACGTCCTGACAAGACTGATCTTGCCGAACTCACCCGACTTGATGCGTTCGACGGCTTCGATCCACGTTGGCCCCGAGCGTTGCTGTGTGCCAAGCTGGACAACCCGGTCGTATTTGCGCGCAGCACGCACCATTGCGCGGCCCTCGCGGATGTTGTGGCCAAGCGGTTTCTCGACATACACATCCTTGCCAGCCTGGCAGGCATGGATTGTCTGAATTGCATGCCAGTGGTCGGGCGTCGCGATCACCACGGCGTCGATGTCCTTCGACTCGATCAGTGCCCGGTAATCCTTGTAAGTCCGAATCTGCGAAGCAGCAGCTTTGGCGCGGTCAAGTTTTGGTTGGGAGGCGTCTGCGGCGGCGATGAGCTCAACGTCTGACATGGCCTGAAGCTGTTTGAAGTGGTCGAACCCGCGTCCTCCAACGCCGATGAAACCCAGCCGAATCTTGTCGTTTGCGCCTAGCACGTTCAGAGCCGGCCCGCTGGCAAGAGCGGCGCCAAGCGCGAGCGTTTTGGACGAAGCTGCTACAAACTCTCTGCGAGTGAGGCGGGATATGGTTTTCATGGCTCTATTGTGCGCCTTTGGCGACCTGCGTCAATCACCAGCCCGCATGCTTCATGCCGAAAGTGGTGTGCGAACCGGGCCTTCTTAAAAGTTCAAGGAACAGCCGACTTCAGAAAACCCGCCCACACCACAACAAAGTGCCTGGCACTCTATATCAGCATAGGAGAACAAAGTGCCTGGCACTATATCAGCGTACGAGGGCTTCGCCACAGAGTTTGGCAGCAATCGATTGGAACAAGGGATAATCTGCGCGCCCCGGCGCAATCCGGCGCGCACCGCCCAAACAGCGAGCCTGTCACAACAGCGAGCCTGTCACTTTATTCCAGTTCTTGAGCAAAAACCTTGACACTCTTTCAGCAATGTCTCAATAATGAGACGCTCAAATAAAGGTAAAACCATGAAGACTACGGCCATGAAAAAGTCCAAATTCTCTTTGGTCCGCTGCGTTGGCACGCGGCGAGCGTTCCTCATTTCAACAGCATTGATCGCGGCCGCGAGCTTCGCCGGTTTGCTTTTTGCGCAATCAGACGTGGCACTCGACCATCGGAACCCGCGAGTTCAGCAGGTGATGGCGCTGCAAGACGCTGTCACACCTGAACTGATGAAACTGGACGACATCATCGGCACCGCGACAGGATTGGACGACCAGGGCAACGTCGCGGTTGTCGTGTATATCAATCAGCTCGGACGAAGCGCGGCTGCAATTGCCCGGGCGATGCCGAAAGACATCCGAGGGACGCCGGTCGTGGTGGAGTTCACGGATGAAATCCGGGCGTTGAAACCAGGGCCAGCGGCCAAACCGGCGCCAACACCAACAGTTGATCACAAGGCGAAACAAACGCCGCCGATTCAACTGGGGACGTCGGGTGGATGGACGTACGATCTGGCAAACGGGTATTGCTGCGGCGGAACACTGGGGTCATTGGTGCAGGTCAACGGTACCAAGTACATCCTGAGCAACTATCACGTTTTTGAGGCGGATATTGTTGACGGTGGCAACAACAGACAATCAGCCGATGGCGATCCAATCATTCAGCCCGGGTTGATCGACGTCGGCTGCAATGCTGACAATGCTCAGCCCGTCGCAACTCTGGTCAAATTGAGTTCGTTGCCGGAGTCAAACGTGGATGCTTCTGTTGCGGCGATCATTCCTGGTATGGTCAGAGATGACGGTGCCATTCTTGAAATCGGCACGATTTCGTCCTCAACTGTGAGCGCATCCTTGAATCAAAAGGTCAAAAAAAGCGGTCGGACGACCGGCCTGACACGCAGTTACGTGAGGGGCGTGAACGCCACCGTCACTGTCGCCTATGACAACGAATGCGCGGGTGGGGATGCTTTCACGAAGACTTTCACCGGCCAGATCATCGTCGCAAACCGCCTCAGTAAGTTTAAGTTCCTTGCCGGCGGCGATTCCGGCTCCCTGATGGTCGAGGACGTGACAACAAACCCGCGCGCAGTTGGCTTGCTGTTCGCTGGCAGCAGTACATTGGCAGTGGCCAATCCGATCGGCGAAGTGCTGACTTTCATTGGCAAGGAGCTCGGCGGAACTGCAACCATGGTGGGCAACTAGATCGTCCTTCGACGGTTTCAATCAACGCGTCCAAAGCTCGACGGCTGTGGGCGGCGAAGCCGCGAAGGCAGCGGCTGTGCCGGCGTGACTCAGGAGTGTGCTCGCGCAAGCGATGAGATTTCCGCCGGGCGATCATTCGGCTGGTGGCATACCGCGTTTCGCGCAGTTGGCATGGTTTGCGTTGCCGCTCGCGCTCCTGCTCTTGTCAGCATGCCAGTCTCACGTGAGTAAAGACATGGTTCCTGTGCAGCGTGACATCAATGCTGTTTTGTCAGATCACCAGGCTGAACTGATGGCTTTGCCGGGGGTTGTGGGGGTGTGCGTATCGCTACTGGAGGACCAAAAGACCGAGTGCATCAAAGTCTTGCTTGCGCGCAAAGACCGGGCCGTTGAAAAGCGCATTCCGACGATGCTCGAGGGTTACCGGGTCGTGACCGAAGTCACAGGCGAGTTCCGGCCTGTGGGAGCGCGCTAGCCGGAAACCTCATAGGACTTACGGGACGAGGAAATCCGAGCGGCTGGCCGGCGAGATTTCCGGGTCTTGGAAACCCGCGTCCAGAGCGGAGAATCTCAGTACCCGGAGTTGACGACGGGATGCTTGAGGTGGCGGATTTCGTTGATGCGGGGTCTGACACACTGTAGAGAATTTCCCTCTTTTTCCGGTGGGGCGCGGGTTTCCCGAAGCCCGCATATTTCTGAATCCTTTGAAGACACCTGTTTTGCAGACTACTTTGGGTGTAGTGTCATATTGAAAAACCATTCATATTTGCGAAGATTTTCATGTCGCGAGTCTGCTCAGTTTCTCTGTATCTGTTTATTTGGCACCAATTAAGGCGGTCACAACAGCACGATCTTTGGAGGTAAGTTGGATAAAATGCCCGGCACGTTGTTTGCGCATAAAAACAAAGCGGCAGCAAGCTGCCGCACTCCAAGCGCTTCGCGTCTGCCAACGCCCACTGCATCCGCGGCAGCGCCGCGTGCAGTGGGGGCTTGATCAGCGCGCTCTTCCCAGCGACGGAGTCGCAGGGCATATTTCCCAGCCCG
>JARYMD010000256.1 GCA_029907285.1 Verrucomicrobiota bacterium
CGCCTCATACGGATGCAGAACGGCGTTTCCCCAAGCGCTTTGGAATCCATCAAGCAAATCGAGGAAGCTGCACAACGGGCGGCAAATTTGACGAGGCAACTCCTTGCGTTTGGCCGCCGCCATCCAATGCAGCCGCAGATTCTCAACCTTAACGAGACCATCCAGGGCCTGACACAAATGCTGCGCCGGTCGATTGGCGAGGACATTGCGCTCGAGTTCAATGCGACAGAACCGCTTTTGCCGATAATGGCGGACGTGGCGATGATGGAACAGGTAATCGTCAATCTGGCAATAAACGCACGCGATGCCATGCCAAAGGGCGGCCGGCTCGTGATCTCAACCTCGGCGCTGGACATTTCGGAAACAGCGCCAAACCGCCCGCGCGAATGTGCGCCCGGCATGTATGTGTGTTTGGCCGTTGAAGATTCTGGCGAAGGGATTCCGCCGGATGTTCTGCCGCGGATTTTCGAGCCATTCTTCACCACGAAAGAACCTGGCAAAGGAACCGGGCTGGGTCTTGCAACAGTTCGAAGCATCGTCAATCAACACAAGGGATGGGTTGATGTGTCGAGTGAAGTCGGGCGCGGCACCACGTTCAGGGTGTTCATACCGGCAGTCCGCAGCGCCTGCCCGCAGGCAAAGGACAAGGGACATTCGACTGTCATGCCCGCCGGTCATGAAACCATCATGATCGTCGAAGACGAAGACGAACTGAGAGAGTTGTGCCGTGAAGTGCTGCAACGATGCGGATACAAGGTGCTCACCGCCGCAAACGGCCAGGAAGCGCTTCGGCTCTGGGAAAGGCGCGAAGGCAACATCGATTTGGTTGTTACCGACGTGATCATGCCTGGCGGGATGGACGGCTGGGAATTAGCGCAGTCCCTGGCCAGCAGATCCTCCAAACTCAAGGTTGTTTTGACCAGCGGTTACAGATTTGATTGGGCAAAATCACGGTCCTCATGGTTCCTGCGGTGGCGGCTTCTGGAAAAGCCGTACGTTCCTGAAGCCCTTGCCCAGGCAGTCCGCGTAGCGCTCGACGCCCGGTAAAATCTTCTGCTGGCCGGCTGGCTGTCAGCCCAGCCGGCCGACTCGAAGGTGGCAATTCAATCACTCCAACAGATCGAGTCGCTCGATTTGCCCGAACTTGCTCCTTACCGCACCATGCGGTTGGAACACGAGCATCTTGCGAATCGAATTTTTGTCGCCGAGGGCGAAAAGGTCGTTCGCCGCCTGCTTGAAAGCACGCTCGAGGTTCTTTCAGTTGTTCTCCCAAATCGGTGGCTTGATCAGTTCATTCCGTTGATTGAATCCAGGCCGGAGCAAATCCGGGTTTTTACCGCAGACAAGAAGGTGCTGGAACGGCTGACTGGATTCACGATGTATCAAGGGCTGATGGCTGTGGCCCGGATGCCCGAACCATTGCCGCTGGAGGTGGCCCACCAGCGCAGTCCCCGTCCCAGACTCTGGGTGGCCATAGACGGGCTTGCGAACTCAGAGAATGTCGGTGCCATAGTGCGCAATTGCACAGCCTTCAACGTGCAAGCGCTCCTTGTGGGAGAAACCTCGGCGAGCCCGTTTCTGCGCCGGGCGGTGCGGAGTTCGATGGGAACGGTGCTGCGCCTTCAGGTTGTTGAAACGCATTGTATTTCTGCCGCGCTTCGGCAGTTGGCCAAAATGGGTGTACGGTGTATTGCGGCTCATCCGCATGCCAGCGGCACAACTCTTGCCCGGGCGGATTTGAGCGGCGACTGTTGCATTGTGTTCGGCAGCGAGGGCGAGGGGCTCGCAGAAACCACTCTGGCCGCATGCGGTGAGCATGTGGCAATCCCGATGCCGGCTCATGTTGATTCGCTCAACGTCGCCAGTGCGGTTGCAGTTTTCCTGTTTGAAGCAAACCGCCAGCGGGGTTTTGCCTGACTTTTGGCTTGGAATGCCGCCCGAGGAAAAGTAGGTTCGGTTCATGCCTCAACCCAAAGGCAACAGAAAACGGCGCGCGATATTGCTCGGGGTTGGCCTTGACTCTGACGGCCACAAGCGCATCACCACCGGCCCCAACTTCGCTCTCATCGGCGGATCGGAGGAAACGCACCAGGAAATGACCGAGAAAGCCGTCAAGATAAACGAGCATCTTAACGCGCGCGGCAAGGCCCTCGAAGATGTCAGCAGCGAAGAATTCGAGGAAATAGCCCACAAAGTCGGACTCAAACGATATCGTCGGGATTCAAATTGACCAAGGCAAGAAATGAAACCGAAGACCCCAAGTAACCGTGCTTTTAGCAGGCGCAAATTTCTCGCCACCGCGGGCTCCGCGGCGGTCACCGTCACTGTTTTGCCAAGGAACGTGCTGGGTGGCGCTCGATTCGTGCCCCCAAGCCAAACGGTAAACATCGCAGTCGTCGGATGCGGCGGCCAGGGACGAACAAATGTCCGCGCCCTTTTTAACGAGCCCGACGTCCGCATCATTGCCGTGGCGGACCCGATCGAACACCACAATCTTGACCGGTTCTATTACAAAGGCGTGGCGGGACGCAAACCCGTGAAAGCCGAAATCGAGAAACGCTACTCTTCTTCCGACCCGGACTACAAGTGCGCCGAGTACGAGGATTTCCGCGTCATGTTCGACAAGGAAAAGTCGATCGACGCCGTGCTTTGTGCGACTCCGGATCATTTGCACGTGTGCGTGTGTGTGCGCGCGATGCGGCTTGGGAAACATGTCTATTGCGAAAAACCGCTCGCGCATTGTGTCGAAGAGGTCCGTCTCATGGCGCGTGTGGCGCGCGAGACGCGCGTTGCCACTCAAATGGGCAATCAGGGGCACTCAGGCGAGGGCATTCGTGCAACGGTGGAATGGATTCGTGCCGGGGCAATCGGCCCAGTGCGCGAGGTTCATGCATGGTCAGGCGCCGGTTTGTGGGGCAGCCAATTGCGCGGCCGGCCAGCGGAAGCCCCGGTGCCATCGGGTGTGAATTGGGACCTCTGGCTTGGCCCTCGAGACCCAAGACCTTACAGCCCCGCTTACACGCCTGTCACGTGGCGCGATTTCTGGGCTTTTGGCACTGCGCCGATTGGCGACATGGCCTGCCACAATCTCGATCCGGCATTTTGGGCGCTCGACCTTGCTGTTCCCACAACCGTCGAAGCCACCGCCGCCGGAGGCGTCGATCCCGAGGTCGTCCCGGTTGGCTCGCTTTACACCTACCGGTATCCGGCGCGCGGTAACATGCCGCCGGTTACGGTGAAATGGTACGATGGCGGATTGCGCCCGCCACGCCCCGAAGACCTCGAGCCGGATGTTCCATTCGGCGGAGGCGCGAACGGCGTTTTGTTCATTGGCGACAAAGGCAAGATCATGTGCCCCGGCTGGGGCGGAGATCCCACGCTCGTGCCGCTCACCTTGATGGATTCTTACGAGCGCCCCCCGAAAACAATGCCGCGCGTAAAAGGGCATCACCGCGACTGGCTCGACGCATGCAAAGGCGGCAAGCCTGCCAGCGCCAACTTCGAGTACGGCGCCAAGTTGACCGAGGTAGTGTTGCTGGGAACTGTCGCTTTGCGAGTGGGCAAACCGATCCATTGGGATTCTGCAGCAATGAAAGCCACAAACGCGCCTGAAGCAGATCGGTTCTTGCACAACACGTACCGTGCCGGCTGGGAACCGGCCTGAACTCGGCGCGGCGCGGCCGCAACCAATTTCGAGCCTGTCGATTCGCCTTTACAATGGAGCGCAGACAGGAGTACGCATTTGTCATGTTCGAGCATTTCCGAATCTGTCTGTTTGGGCTGTTGCTTGCTGTGTTGGCTGGTGGCTGCTCAACCACGATTACAAATCTAACCCCCAATGCAGCTCATCGCAGTCCGGATGGCCTTTACACAATCGAGGCCAGATGGGACACCAACCAGCGCACCATGATATGGGATTCACTGGAACCGTACATTATCATCGATGGCAAACTGATCCCGATGCAAAAATCGGACGTTTTGCCCAATCAGTGGCGCGCAACCATCGAGGTGCCGCAGCAGAAAAGCTTCGTAATCTACCAATTCAAATTCAATTACTTGACCCAGGGATTCGGAAGCAAACACCCCGACAGCCGGCTGTCGCGAACCTATCAGTTGCGGATAGTCGAATAATCCTTCGTTATGAAAACGATCAACAGACGCGCATTCGGAAAACAGATGGCTGTTCTGTCAGCCACGGCGGCCTTGAGCTCGACACGCATCCTGGGAGCAAACGAACGCGTGCGACTGGGGTTCATCGGCGTCGGCAATCGCGGCGACCAACTCATGGACGCGTTCCTGAAGCAGCCGGATGCGGAAATCGCCGCGGTGTGTGACATACACGAGCCCTACTGCGATTTCGCCGCAGCCAAAGCAGGATCAAACCCGAAGAAATTCAAGGATTATCGGCAGGTGCTCGAGATGCGCGATCTGGATGCAGTGGTAATTGGAACACCGGATCATTGGCACGCGCTGCAAACCGTTCATGCATGCGAAGCGGGCAAGGACGTTTACGTGGAAAAGCCGCTGTCCCTGTGCGTGGCCGAGGGACGCGCGATGGTCAATGCTGTCAGATATCACAAACGCGTTTGCCAGGTGGGCATCCACAGGCGTTCAGTGCCGTTTTGCCGTGAAGCAGCCGAGTTTGTTGCGTCGGGTGGAATTGGCAAGGTCGTTGCCGCGCGCGCATTTCACATTCAAAACGAATGGCCAAAAGGAATCGGAAACCCGCCTGACTCCGAACCACCGCCGGGCTTCGACTGGGAAGCGTGGCTGGGGCCTGCACCGCGGGTGAAATACAACAAGAACCGCACGTTTTACAGGTTCAGGTGGTTTTACAATTACTCCGGCGGGCAGTTAACCAATTTCGGAGTCCATTACATTGATTTCATCCATCATGCTACCGGACAAGACGCGCCACTGGCCGTCACAGCCCTCGGCGGCAGATTTGCAGGGATCGAAGACAATCGCGAAATTCCTGACACGCTCGAAGTCGTGTGGGAATATCCCTCCGGCATCCTGGTCACCTTCACACAGATAAACGCCAACGCAGGTGTCTGGAGCCCGCCGGGCTGCGAAGTCGAATTGCGCGGAACCAAAGGCACGTTGTACCTGTTCGGGAACAGATACGAAGTCGTGCCGGATCAAATCACCCCAAACGAGTTCCCAGCCCGCACGCCGCTTGACAGAACAATAGAACGGCGGTGGCGCGAAGGACAAAAACCGTTGATCGAGCCGCGAAAATCCGTCGGCGATGGCGACACGGCGTATCACGCGCGCAATTTTCTCGACTGCGTCAAGAGCCGAAAAGCCTGCAACTGCGAGATCGAAATCGGACATCGCAGCACCGCCGCAACTCTCATTGGCAATATCGCACTCAAAACGCGCGCTTTGCTCGAGTGGGACGCAGCCGCAGAACGGTTCACCAACCACACCCCCGCAAATCGATATCTGAAATGCGAGTACCGTCCTCCGTACAAATTCCCCGAGTATTGAATTCGGAAACCACCGGTTCTTTGGCACACGGGCCGACCCATTATGACGGCAGTGTACAATCTGAGTTGTCACAGCGCAGGCAGCCATTGGCCCGGGGGTGTTTTGCGCTGGCAGCGGCGGCAATTGGTTTTCTGATGTTGTTCGCACCGGAGTCCCTGCTCTGGCCCGCGCGTGGCGTTGAGTGCAGTCCATGGCCCGCGGTCGATGCGCTCGGGCGTGCCGTGCCCACCGCTGAATCGACGGGCGGGCCCAAGAAAGATCGGTTTGTCGGGATTTTCTATTTCGTTTGGCACGAGCACGCCAAAACCAAAAGACACAACGGGGACGGTCCATACGATGTCTCGAAGATACTCGCGGCCGATCCCGACGCAATTGCCAAACCCGACTCGCCTTTGTGGGGGCCGATCGGCGCGTATCATTACTGGGCGGAACCGCTCTTCGGGTATTACCAGAGCGATGATCCATGGGTTCTGCGGCGGCACGTCATGATGCTCTCTGACGCCGGCATCGACGTCCTGATCATCGACGCAACCAATGCGCTGACGTACCGCGACAAGTACGAAGCTCTTTGCGAGGTGATGCAAAAGGTCCGCGCGGGTGGCGGTCAAACGCCGCAGATCGCGTTCATGCTCAATACGCAGGCGCGTCAGACGGCACGAAAACTGTTCGATGACCTGTACAAGCCCGGCCGGTACCGTGACTGTTGGTTTTTCTGGCGGGGAAAACCGCTCATGATCTGCGATCCCGAACAGGCGGAACCGGAATTGCGAGAGTTCTTCACACTGCGGCGCGCGCACTGGCCGTTTGAAATGGTCAACACCCGCAATGCATGGCATTGGGAGGCGGCGTACCCACAACCGTACGGTTACACCGATGACCCAGCCGTGCCCGAGCAGGTTAACGTGTCAGTTGCCCAAAACCTCCGACAGAGCGATGGCAAAGTCACAAACATGAGCAGCGGCCAGGCGCGAGGGCGCAGCTTTCACGACGGCCGCCAGGACACTTCA
>JARYMD010000257.1 GCA_029907285.1 Verrucomicrobiota bacterium
GACCCTCGATCTCGCCGCTTTGCTCGGTGCATCGAACAAACCGCTGGTCGGGATCACATTCAACCGCGCAGCAGAAGCGCGTTCGACGGCAGTTTACGCAATCAGCGGCGAGTTATTGGCCGACATCCCGGCCGCTATCACAAGCGGGCCATCTGACTTGACCGTCGAGGAGTTGGCGTCTGCGAGTTTCGAGGCCGTGGTGGTTGGCAATCCGTTTCCCGCGCTTCAGTGGTTCAGAGACGGGCTTCTGATTGTTGGCGCCACCAACACAAGCTACGTGCTGCGTTCTGCCGCGCTTGCCGATCATGGCGCATCGTTCTGGCTCACGGCGTCCAATTTTGTCAGCGGAACAAGCCATGTGGTCACAAGTGTCGTCGCGAGATTGACGGTGGTTGCTGACACCAATCCGCCGGTGTTGCTCGAGGCGTGGGCACTGGGCACGGGGCCTGTGCAGGCGGTGTTTTCGGAACCATTATCGCCGAACACTGCCACCAACACGGCCAACTACTATCTCAGCGGTCCGGCCGGTCCGGTTCAAATCACAGGCGCGGAGCTGGCCGCAGACCAGAGCAATGTGGTTCTGCATGTTGCGCCGTTGACCGGGGGGACAACCTACACATTGAGCGTGTCCAACCTGACAGATCGGGCCGCTGCTGCCAACTGCATCGCGCCGGGCAGCCATGCGCAGTTCACAGTTTCCAGTTACACGCCGACTGCGCTTGGCAACCCGCAGCCGCCGGGCAAATTCACTGTTGTGCCAGGTGGACTGGACGTGTCCGCGGGCGGACAGGATTTGGGTGGCACAGCCGATCAAGGGGAGTTTTTCTGGGTCCAGCGCACCGGCGATTTTGATGTGCGTGTGCGTGTAGCCGGCTTGACATTGGCGCACGCGTGGTCTGAGGCGGGCCTGATGGTTCGGGAGAACCTGACTGCTGGCGCCAGAGCAGCTTCGGTCATAGCCACGCCGAGCATCAGCGGTTGCTACTTCCAGGTCCGCACCAATGCCAACGGACCGACAGGCATGACGGGCTATTTCCCGGTGAACTACCCGCAAACATGGCTGCGGCTGAAACGTGTCGGGAGCACACTCACAGGTTTTGCCGGGCTGAACGGGCGGCACTGGATGCCGCTGGGCACAGCAACACTGGGTTTGTCATCGACTGTTCACTTGGGCCTCGCAGTGGCAAGTCACAACACCGACCAATCGGCCACAGCCGCATTCCGGGATTTTTCCGATGTGACGGGCGCAGAGGTGCTCAGGGCGTTGCCTTTCGAGCCGCTGGGTCAGTGCAGCAGGCTTACCAGTCTCGTCATTTCCGAGATCATGTACCATCCCACCAACGCCGCGCTCGAGTTCATCGAGTTGTTCAACAGCCGTGGTGAACCGGCTGATCTGAGCGGCTGGCGGCTCGACGGGAGTGTCGCGTACACTTTCCCGCAAGGAACCGTCCTTCCGGCCGGCGGTTTTCTTGTGGTGGCCCGTGCGCCCGTGGAGCTGGCAAGTGCCTACGATCTTGCCGGAGTACTGGGGCCGTTCACAAACAACCTGCCGAACGATGCCGGCACCGTGCGGCTGAGGCATCCGTCGGGCGCGGTGTTTCTGGAAGTAAATTACACTGACCAGCCTCCATGGCCGGTAGCAGCCGACGGGGCCGGTCATTCATTGGTACTGGCACGGTCGTCGCTCGGGGAAAACAATGCTCGTGCATGGGCGGCCAGCGACACAGCAGGCGGTTCGCCCGGACGCATTGATTCCTACACTGCCGATCCGTTGCGTTCGGTTTGCATCAATGAGTTTTTGGCGCGCACCGAGTGGCCAGACCTCGACTACATCGAGCTTTACAATCACGGCGCTGAAACAGTGGACATGTCAGGCTGCATACTGACTGATAATCCATCAACAAACCGGTTTGTGATCCCGTCTCCGACCGTTCTGCCGCCTGGCGGTTTTGTGGTCTTCACCGAAACCACGCTCGGCTTTGCGCTCAACGCCGCAGGAGAAACACTCTACCTGCGCTCGCCCGACGGCACGCGAGTGCTGGACGCGGTCAGATTCGGCGGACAGGAGGTCGGCGTGGCCATGGGCCGTTGGCCGGACGGCGCCGAGGCATTCTCTATGCTCACGGATCGCTCGCCCGGAACCAACAACGCTCCCGCCAGAATCAGTCAAGTGATCATCAATGAGCTGATGTACCACCCGATCACCGAGGAGGACGATGACCAATACATTGAGCTGTTCAACCGTGGTTCGAGCGCGGTGGACTTGAGCGGGTGGCGCCTTGCAGACGCCATCGATTTTACCATCCCCACAAACACAGTGCTCCCGGCGGGCGGGTATCTTGTCGTCGCAAAAAGCGCCGCGCATCTGATGGCACGCTACGCCAACCTGACCACCGCCAACACGGTCGGCGATTTCAACGGCAAACTGGCCGGCGGCGGTGAGCGATTGGCCCTCATCAAGCCGGACTACATCATCACGACAAACTCTTTCGGCATTTTGATTACCAATTCAATCCACATCGTTGTTGACGAGGTCACCTACAGCACAGGCGGGCAATGGCCGCAATGGGCCGACGGCGGCGGCAGCAGCAT
The DNA here is from genome assembly GCA_029907285.1 of Verrucomicrobiota bacterium. GTDB lineage: Bacteria > Verrucomicrobiota > Verrucomicrobiia > Limisphaerales > J093 > JAAYVR01. The sequence goes on from JARYMD010000257.1 coordinate 2,593, forward strand.
CGAACGCGTGGATGCGCGTGCTTCAGGCCGATTCCCGTCAAACTGGGCCGACAGCGATGAGACTCGAAAAGCGCCGTGGACTGTGATCTCGGCAACGGGCACCATCGACAATGGCAGCAGCAGGGCTGACCAGCTCCAGGTATTGCTCATGGGCCCGGGCGAATGCCTGCTGGATGATGTGCAGGTCTTAACTCCCACCGGTAATAACCTCATCGCCAACGGCACGTTCGAGTCCGGGGCAACTGGATGGACCGCCGAAGGCACTGAGTCCCAGTCCGGCTTTGAGACTGCCGAAGGTTACAACAGCGCGCGCTCATATCATGTTCGCGCAGTAGGCCGCGGTGACAACCAGATCAACCGCATCCGCACACCGCTCACGTCAACCCTTGCTTCAGGCACGCGCAACGTGACCATCCGCGCCGCGGTGCGCTGGCTAAAAGGACATCCGCAAATCCTTCTCAGGTTGCGCGGAAACTGGCTCGAGTGCGCCGGTGACATGGCTTTGCCCGCAAACCCGGGAACACCTGGCGCACCCAACAGCCGCGCAGCATCGAACGCGCCTCCGGCGATCACCGAAGTCCGCCATGAACCTGTCATGCCCAACGTCGGCGAACCCATAATAGTCAGCGCACGCGTCGAAGACCCGGATGGCGTGGCGTCGGTCTCCCTGCGGTACCGGATCGACCCGGGTTCGACCGTTGTCCAGTTGCCGATGAGAGACGATGGGACCGGCGGCGATCTCGTTGGTGGTGACGGCATTTTTTCGGCCACAATTCCCGGACAGTCAACAAAGACAATTGTGGCGTTCAGTGTTCAAGCCACTGACCGGTTCACGCCCCCGGCCAGCAGCACGTCCCCGAGCGACGCGCCAGCTCGCGAATGCCTGGTCCGAGTCGGGGAAGAGCAGCCGGCCGGCAACCTGCCCGTGTACCGAATCTGGATGACGAGGGCCACCCTCAACACGTGGACAAGCCGCCACAAGCTCGATAATTCGCCTTTTGACGTCACATTTGTGTTGGGTAACTGGCGCGCGATCTACAATGCAACCGCCATGTACGCCGGAAGCCCTTACATCGCGCCAGGATTCACAGGCCCCGACAGCGGCAGATGCGGCTACAGCCTCGAGATGCCTCCTGACAACCTGTTCCTTGGCGACGTGGACCTTGTGCTCGATTGGCCCGGGGGCCATGGCAATGAGACCACTGCAATCCAGGAACAGATGGCCTATTGGATTGCCGACAAGCTCAACCTCTCCTTCAGCCATCGCTATCACATTCGCTTGCACGTCAACGGCGTGACCGACACCGCACGGCGCGCGGTCTTCGAGGCGGTCATTCAGCCTGCCGGCCGTTTTGCCAGAGCATGGGTGCCGGACAAGCCGGCGGGCCAGTTCTTCAAGATCGATCGCGCGTTCGAGTTCAGCGACAGCGGCGGTCTGATTGCGGACCCGATGCCGCGTCTGCAGAGCTACACCACCACCGGTGGCGCCAAAAAACGCGAGAAATACCGCTGGACATGGATGTACCGGTCCACCCCGCGCGTCCACGATTACACAAATTTGTTCGCCCTTGTCGATGCGTTGAACGCCGCTTCTCCCGAGCCTTACACAACCGCCACTTTCGCTCTCGTCGATGTCGAGCAATGGATGCGAATCTTCGCTGTTGAGCACATCATTGTGAACTTCGATTCATAGGGTCACATTATCGGCAAGAACATGTATGCCTACCTGCCGCGCGACGGCAAATGGCAGCTTTACATGTTCGACCTTGACTGGCTGATGCTCGTCTCGACCCTCTATAGCTCCGAGTTCGGGCCGAAGACAGCACCGTTGTTCAACTCAGATGACCCAACCGTCAGCCGAATGTATGCGCACCCGCCCTTCGTGCGCGCCTACTGGCGCACGGTCCAAGATGCGATCAACGGCCCGTTTGATCCGGCCGTTTGTGAACCGCTCATGGACGCCAAGTATCGGAATCTTCTTGAAAACGGCGTTGGATGGTGCGATGGCTCGGCCCTGACCAGCCCGACCCCGGTCAAAGCATGGTTCCGCGATCGGCGGGCCTTCTTGCAGTCGCAACTGGCCACGGTGACAGTGCCATTCTCAGTCAGCCCGAGTGTAACCGTGAGCAACGGGTTGGGCGTGCTGACAGGCAAGGCCCCTGTCCAGGTGAACACGCTGGCAATCAACGGCCAACCATGGCAGGTCCGCTGGACCTCCGTTACCAACTGGATGGCTCTCGTGCCCCTTCAACCGGGCACCAACATTTTCAGCGTGGTTGGCCTCGATACACAAGGCCAGCCCCTGAGCGGCGCAAGCAATGTTGTTACCGCTGCTTACGACGGGGTTGTGCCCTCGCCGGCCGACGCGGTGGTGATCAATGAAATCCTGTACAACCCACCGTTGCCCAGAGCTGAGTTCGTGGAACTCTTCAACACCTCGACCACCCATGGTTTTGATTTGTCCGGGTGGGAAATCGACGGTTTGGATTACACTTTCCCGGCCGGCGCTTACATCTCGCCCCGCGGCTTTCTGGTGCTGGCGCGCGATCGAGTCGCTTTTGACATGGCGTACGGCCCGGGAGTTCTCGTATTCGACCAATACAACGGCAACCTCCGCGCCGAACGAAACACTGAGCGTTCAGCAACCAGGGCAGGCATCAGACCCGCCGCTTGTTGTGGACCGGGTGCGCTATGAATCCGTACCGCCATGGCTGCCGACAGCCCCCGGCGTCGCACTCCAATTGCGTGATCCAGCCCAAGACAACAGTCGCGTGGCCAATTGGACCGTAGCCGGCACAAACATCACAGGACCGAGCTCAGTAACGCTTTTGACCTACGAAAGCGTTTGGCGTTACATTCAGGTGTCGAACCTTGACGGCATTAACTGGATGGCCAGGGAGTTTGACGATAGAACGTGGCCGACCGGCCCCGGCCTTCTTGCTTACGAAAACAATCAAACCATCACACCATTGATCCGCACGGTCCTTAATCCGCCAGGAACCGCAACCAACGATGTTGCCAGCGGACACGCTTACTATTTCCGCATCCCGGTCGTTATCACAAATGACCTGACCGGCTACACAATCACCGCCAGCGCTTACGTCGATGACGGCGCGGTGTTTTACGTAAACGGCAGCGAGGTGCAACGATTGCGCATCGCAGAAGACGTCCTTGTAACCAATCTCTCTTTTACCACCGGCCAGCCGCCGGGCGGCGATGCCACTGCACCCGACGTGTTCACTTTGCCTGCATCCTTGTTCCTGCCAGGCACGAATCTCCTGGCTGTGGAGGTGCATCAAAACCAGCCCAACAGCTCAGATATCACGTTCGGACTTCAATTGACCGCGGAATTGCAGGGAACCGCGTCGGCAGCCGCCACACCAGGCGCCCCAAACTCAGGAACCACACTCTTGCCGCCCTTTCCAACACTCTGGCTCAACGAATTGCAGGCAGAGAACAGTTCGGGCCCAACCGACAACGCCGGTGAACACGATCCGTGGATCGAACTGTTCAACTCCGGCACCAACATCGCCAATTTGGGCGGCTGCCACCTCAGCGATAACCTGACCAACCGGTTTCAGTTCTTCATCCCAAACAACGGGCGATACATCATCCCCCCGGGAGGTTATCTCCTTGTCTGGGCGGACAACGAAGACGGTCAGAACAGTGCCGATTGCACTGATCTCCACGTCAGTTTCGCCCTGAACAAAGGTGGCGAGGCAATAGTTCTTTCTGCACCCGACGGGACGCTGGTGGACGCAGTGACCTTCGGCCTGCAAACGTCAGACGTCAGTCAGGGAAGGTTCCCGGACGGCGCCAAAGAGTTTGTCAGCATGACGCTGCCCACGCCGCGGGCGCCCAACAGGCTATCCAACACCC
>JARYMD010000258.1 GCA_029907285.1 Verrucomicrobiota bacterium
GCTCGGAAAGACTCGGGCAATCCATCGAGGTCCCCGGAGTCGGAAATCACCGTTGCGTATTCTTCTTCATCTGCAAGGAGGTTTTGACTGAAAGTCGTGTACAAAGTGGCCAGTCGCTGATTGATCTCGGCAACGCGCGCTTTGCCGGCGGGGTCGAGCTTTGCACCGGCACGGACAAAGTTGGTGTAGTGGTACCACACCAGCCGCTGCTGTTCAGGTGTGAGTTTTGATTTGTCTGGCGACTGGTAGATGGCCTCGATGCGCCGGAACAGTTTCTCGTTTTGGAACACCTCGTCGCGCAGCGCGGCGAGTTTGGGTTCCATCGCCTGCTCAACCTGCCGAAACTCCGCCGTGCTCATTGTCGAGCTCCAAACGTCGTAAACGGTCTTGACGCGATCGAGCATGCGCCCGCTGCGTTCGAGTTCGGCGATTGTATTATCGAAGGTGGGCGATGCGGGGTTTTCTGCAATAACTCGTATCTCAGCCCGGTAAGCTTCGATGGCCACATCAAACGCTGGTTTGAACTGATCGACCCGGACCTGATCGAATGGCGGCACGCCCCCGAATGGTCCATCCCATCGAGCCAACAAAGGTGCATTGTCGGCGGCAGCCAACCCTTGCCCCGACGCCAGTGTGATAACCAGAGCAGATGCGCACATGAGATGTTTCATGGAATAAACCGAACCGACCTTGGAGGTCCCTTGAACAACCATGTTGTTAATGTTCACAAGTCCTGTGTCAAAGGCCGGACAGGAGCACAACGACACCGTGCTCACCGGCTGGCCGTTTGAGCGGATAGGTTATTGTACTTGGGACTTTAGTCAAACCCTCGGATTCCCGGCTTCCAAGCCATGAATGGCAAAGAGGAGGCGGCGGACAGAGGGCAGGGGACAGGCGACAGGGGACAGGAGTTCTGGAATTCATCCGCCATTTATGGCGGGGATAATGTTGTGGCGTTTCGGTCAACCTGTCCGGGAGCCGGTGTATTTGAAACGGAATTTTCAATGGCAACTTCAGGCTTGCCTTGTGGCGGATAGGCCCGAATCCTCGACGCATGACAGACACGGACCGGCTGGCTGAGCTTTTTCGGATGCAACGCGCGCTGAACGAGCGCATCGGCGTGCACACTGAGAGAATGTCCTCGGAAGAACGCATCAAATGGATTCTCAACTATTGTCGGGCTATGAGCCAGGAAATCGCCGAGCTCACCGACAGCGTCCCGTGGAAGTGGTGGGCAAAATATCAAAAGTTTGATGAGCAGAATGCGCGGGTTGAGGTCGTGGACTTGTTTCATTTCCTGATCAGCCTTGCGCAGGTGCTCGGTATGAGCGCCGATGACGTGTTCCGGGCATACGTCGAAAAAAACAAAATCAACCTGCAGCGCCAGGAAACAGGTTATGCAGTCAAAGACGAAAACGACTCGCGGCACATCTGAGAAAGATTCAAAGACAGGCCGGCCCGCCGCTCCAATTTCGACTCAACCCGAAGCCGACAGCGTTGCCAATCCGACCAGACCTGAACCGGGGCAGCAACCGATTCCGTCTTCGAACCCGCTGGCGCGGCCAAAGCATGTGACGGGCCCCGGCATTGCGCCTCCGCAATGGCAGTGCATTGTGCGTGGAGTGCTGATCACAGAAACACAGTTGCGCAGGCGCGTTGCCGAACTCGCCCGCGCAATCACACGCGATTATGTCGGCAAAGACCTCGTTGTTGTGGCGGTGCTTACGGGGACGGTGATGTTTCTTGCCGACCTTTTGAGGCATCTGCAGCTGCCACTTCGGCTGGATTTTGTCGGCGTGTCAAGCTACCGCGAAGGCACCAAACGCGGACGGCTTGTCCATACCAAGACATTGCGCGTTGATATCAAAGACCGCGACGTGCTCCTTGTGGACGACATACTGGACACAGGCAATACACTGGCGGTTGTGCAGGACCAGCTTCGACGCCTTCGCCCGAAATCGCTGCGAACTTGTGTCTTGTTGGACAAACCCGCAAGGCGTGCGCGTACGGTCAAGGTCGATTACGTGGGCTTCGTTATCCCGAATGTTTTTGTTGTGGGTTACGGGCTTGATTACAACGAGCAACATCGGAATCTCCCGTTCATCGGCGTCTTGAGACCATAGTGATACTCCGCCTCAGACCGGCCACGCATGCGGTGCCATAATGCCCGACCGGTGCTCGCCGCTCTCGGTGCACGGCTCACCTCACTACACTGTGCCTACTCCGCGACCACTTCGTCCCTTGGCAACAGAATGCGCCGGCAAATGAATTGATTCAGTGCATGCCCTGATTCCAGCTCGCTGGGACAGCGAGCCCTACCTGCATGAAACCTTGCATAGAGTTTCTTGTTTCCCCGTGAACGCGGAACTCTGGCAGCGATCGGTGGTCCTGCACTTTGGGCGATGCCACGCCCGCGGCCGTTGGAGTCGCGCCTTTAGGCGGACTTGAAACAAGCACTCATTGCGCAGTGACACTTTGAACGTTGAACGTTGAGCGTTGCATGTTGAACGTTTCCAAACGGACGACTCGTCCGGTCAACTGAGACGAACGCTCAACGTAAAACATTCAACGCGCAACGTTCAACCGGGCCGCGGGCTGGCAATGCCAATGGCTTGAACCGCCCGCCGCGGTTTGTAGTCCCGCCTTCAGGCGGAACACCTTCATCTGGCTTTCAAAGCACATCAGTGCATCGGCGTGCGTTCAGTCGGCGCGCAGGCGCACGGTGGCGAATCGGCCGGCCTACCTTGTGGGCGGTTTCATGAAAGCGGTCCCTTGGAGGGCCGCATGGTACACTTCTGATATGGGCGCTCCGCACCTCACGGCTGCTTCCCGGCAGGACTCGTATTCGGGCGCGATGCGAACCACCTGTCCGTTCAGCAGGCCGATCTTGACCTTTATCTCGCCGAATGAGGTTGAGACAGTGCGAAACTCGCGGCGAAGCTTGCGTCGTTCGCACAAAGTCTTCCGAACGCCAAACGCGCTGGTTTCGCGCAGAATCCGCTCAGCAAAGAGATCGGCCTCGTTGGCCGGGCAAATCAGTCCGAGGACGACGCCGGGCCTGCCTTTTTTCATTTGGATCGGGGCAAAGAAAACGTCGAGCGCGCCTGCTGCGAACATCTGTTCTGCAAAATGCGCGAGCATTTCGGGGGTTGCATCGTCGATGTTGGACTCGAGCACAGCAATGGTGTCAGTTTCCCAGTCATGCTGTGGCTGTCCTTGTCCGGCTGCTATTTCGCCCAAAATGGCGCGCAGCACATTTGGTCTGGACGCAAGATCGCGCGATCCGAGGCCGTATCCGACGCGCTGGACGCGCATTGGGGGTATTGGGCCGAACGACTCGGCAAATTCGGCCAGCAAAGCGGCGCCTGTGGGCGTAATAAGCTCGTGTGGTTCGTCGCACTGCGCAAGCGGAATGCCGCGGGAAGCGAGAATCTCGATTGTGGCGGGCACCGGCACCGGGTATCTGCCATGGGCGCACTGGACCCAGCCTGAACCATCAGTTGCATGTGAAGCGAGCACGCGTGGATGTCCAAGCAGCTCGAGGGCAACGCACGCCCCGACAATGTCGATTATTGAATCGACTGCGCCGACCTCGTGGAAATGCACCTCGTCCGGTTGCTGGCCGTGTATTTTGCCCTCGGCCTCGGCAATCCGCCGAAAGACGGAGATGCTTCGTTGTTTTACCCAGTCCGAGCGCGGGCTGGAAGATATAAGCTCGCGGATTTCTCGGGCATTGCGGTGAGGATGAGGTGCGGGCGGATGAGCATGATCATGATGCTGGTCGGCAGTGGCGTGATGGTGGGGGCTGCTGCTGTGGGGATCGACGCGCTGTTTGTGCGGGTGGTCATGGTTTGCGGCTGCAGGTTCGGCAATGTGCACTTCACACTTTGACCCGGCGATCCCCTGTTTGATTCCGCGGGCAACGTGCAGATGCCAGCCGCTGACGTGCAATGCGCGTAGTTGCCGTTCGAGTTCGGCGGCGTCCACGCCCAAATCAAGCATCGCGCCGAGGAACATGTCGCCGCTGATTCCGCTGCACAGGTCAAGGTAAAGCGTTTTCATCTTTTCACTGGAGCAAGGGCGTTGATCTGGCTGGCTGCGTACCCTGCGCCGAATCCGTTGTCAATGTTCACCACTGTGACGCCGCTGGCACAGCTATTGAGCATTGTCAGGAGCGCGGCAATCCCCCCGAGACTGGCGCCGTAGCCGACGCTGGTGGGGACGGCAATGACCGGCCGGGACACGAGCCCTGCGACGACACTCGGCAGTGCGCCTTCCATGCCGGCCACAGCAATGACAACGTTGGCTTTGGTGATGACGTCCAAGTGGCTGAAGAGCCTGTGGAGACCGGCAACGCCGACGTCGTAAACACGCTCGACGCGATTTCCCATTACTTCCGCCGTAACAACAGCTTCTTCGGCAACAGGAAGATCGCTCGTGCCCGCGCAAAGTACCGCGATCGTCCCCTCCAGCTTCGGCAATGGCTCGCGTTCGACCACAATGCAACGCGCAATCTCGTGGTGCACGGCGTGTTTGAACGCCTTGCGCATTGCACGCGCGTGATGTGCTGTCACCCGGGTGACCAGCACTCGCCCGCTGTTCTTCCAAATCCGGCGCGCGATTGCCACGACTTGCTCCGGAGTTTTGCCCGCGCCAAACACGACTTCCGGAAAACCTTTCCGCAACGCCCGATGGGTATCCACACGCGCAAAACCCAGATCGATGTACGGTGCGACGCGGAACACCCGCAACACCTCGTCGGCGGTGATTTCACCCGCACGATACCGTTCCAACAGCGCAACAGCCTCAGACGTTGTCATGTCCGGAAAATGCCATTGACCAACCGCCCGGTCACGCGAGAAATCCCTCGGATCACACACGCAGCTCCCAGCCGCGCCGGTAGATGCGCGACCACAATCGCATGGCTGCGCGGTCACCGGCGACTTTTCCGGTTCGGCTGTCGAGACGCAGCGTTCTGCCAACGCGCCATGCGATGTTGCCGAGGTGACAAAGCAGTGTGCTCAGGTGTCCCTCCTCGATATCGGCATTCGGGCGCTGGCGCGATTTGATGCACTGAATGAAGTTCGCCAGGTGAAGCTCGTCGCCGCCTGAGCCGGTGACGCGCTCGACGTTCTTGTCGGAGGAGTCGTAAACCATGTAGCCGCTGCCGTCTGTGACAAGCGTCCCTGCATCTCCGTAAAACGCAGCGCCAAACATCGAGCCTTCATAACCACGGCCCTGGCAACTGCGGCTCTCCCATGCGATCGCGCAATGTCCGAAATCGTAATAGACAACCTGGGTGTCAGGTGTTTCCTGATCGTCTGCGAAATAATAACGGTTGCCGCCGGCGGCGACCGTTGTTGGGACAGCCACATTGAGCGCCCAACGGCAAAGATCGAGCCCGTGGACGCCGTTGTTTCCAAGCTCACCTGTTCCCCAGTGCCAGAACCAATGCCAATTGTAGTGGACAATATTGTCCCGATACGGCTTTTCCGGAGCGGGACCCTGCCACAAGACCCAATCAAGCCAGTCCGGCACTGGAACGGCATTCCCGCGGCCGATTGAACCGCGCCTGTTTGTGTACCAGCCGCGGGCAAAATGGACTTTTCCAATTGCGCGCTCTCTGACCTTGCGCATTGCTTCGATGATCTGTGGCATGCTGCGCCGCTGAGTGCCGACCTGAACGATGCGCGAATATTTGCGGGCTGCTACGATCATGAGTTCCCCTTCGCGCGGGTTGTGGGAAACCGGCTTCTCGACATAGACGTCTTTCCCGGCCGCACAGGCAAGAACGGTTGCGGTCGCATGCCAGTGATCAGGGGTGGCAACCACCACGCCGTCGATGTCCCGTTCTTCGAGCATTTTCCTGAAATCCTTGAAGACCTTTGGGGGACGCGATTGTTTTGAAGCGACGGCCCGGACGCCCTTGGCAGCGGCGCGGTCGTCAACGTCACACACAGCGGCGATTTCCACGTCACCCAAAGACACAAAACTCCGGGCAAGGGCGGTCCCACGCCCGTTTGTGCCCACGACACCGAGCAGCACGCGCTCGTTTGCGCCGAGCAACCGCGTTGAAAGCGGCCCGGCAAACAATGCGCTTCCGCACAAGACCGATGCATCACGCAAAAACCGACGACGTCCAATGGCATTCATTTGAGCAGATCATGCGGTTGAAAACTCATTTCCATCAACTCGAAACGGCAGCCTTGGCCGGCCGTTGTCAAAGCACGAACGACAGACCCGCCTTGGTATTGCAATCGCAAGCCGCAGGAACTCTTGTCAGCGCAAGCCGGCTCGTCCAAACTCGGGCGCATGGTACAGGCCGTCATAGTCGCTGCCGGGCTCGGAAAACGCATGGGCAGTCCCAGCGCGGACAAGCTGTTCCTGCCGGTGGCAGGGCGCCCGTTAATCGCGCACACGTGGGATCGATTCGAACGCGC
>JARYMD010000259.1 GCA_029907285.1 Verrucomicrobiota bacterium
TGCTGAATTGAAAGACTCCGCGGACTGACGTCCTCGGCCACAGTCACCGAATCTTTCATCGTAGCCGACGACGTAAGTCGGCGGGAAACTTGTTGCTGAACTGAAAGACTCCGCGGACTGACGTCCTCGGCCACAGTCACCGAATTTTTCATCGTAGCCGACGACGTAAGTCGGCGGGAAACTTGTTGCAGTCCTGAAATCCCGCGGACTCACGTCCGCGGCTACAGCAATCACAGAAATACTCAGCCCGGCGCCGTCCCGATCCGCGGGATAAGTCGGCGGGAAACAGCTTTGCTGCCAACCAAACTGTCGAGCCTGCAACTTATTGCCTTGTCAGCCGGACCGCATCGCTCTATACAGTTTTTCGCGGACGATTGGAAAACATGCTGGCAAAACGCGTCATTCCCTGTTTGGACGTGCACGATCGCCGGGTCACCCGCGGACGGCAGTTCGGCCGCGCAGAAGCCGGTGAATTGCGCAACGTGGGCGACCCGGTTGACCTCGCGCTGCGCTACAACGCGCAAGGCGCAGACGAACTGGTTTTCTTTGACATCACAGCCAGCGCCCACGGAAGAGCAACAATGGTGGACGTCATCCGACAGGTCGCCGACCAGTGTTTCATGCCGTTAACAGTCGGTGGCGGAATCCGGACCATCGAAGACATGCGCACAATGCTGAACGCAGGCGCAGACAAGGTCAGCATAAACTCGGCCGCGCTGGCCGACCCTGATCTCATTCGGCAGGGCGCATCAAGGTTCGGCAGCCAATGCATCGTGGTCTCAATCGACGCCAAACGTGTCGGGCCAGACCGATGGGAGGTTTTTTCGCATGGCGGACGCAGACCCACAGGACGCGAAGCTGTCGCATGGGCCCGCGAAGCTGTCGCAGCCGGCGCCGGTGAAATCGTTCTCAACAGCATCGATGCCGACGGCACCAAAGCGGGTTACGACGTCGAAATTACGAGGCGAATCAGCGAAAACGTCGGCGTCCCTGTGGTGGCAAGTGGCGGCGCGGGCACACTTGAACACATGGCCGAAGTGCTGTTGCGCGGCAGGGCCGACGCAGTGCTCGCCGCGAGTATTTTTCATTTCGGCGAGTTCACTGTTGGGCAGGTCAAAGAATACCTGGCTTCAAAAGGAATACCCGTCCGTTTGCTGGACCTTGACACCAAAACACCAGATGCCTGACCAAATGCAAGCATTAGATCAGTTGAAGTTCGATCAGAACGGTTTGATTCCCGCCATCGTTCAAGACGCCACAACCGGCCAGGTTCTCATGATGGCATGGATGAACAGGCTGTCACTCGAGGAAACAATCAGACGCGGCCAAACCGTGTTCTGGAGCCGCTCACGCAAGAAACTCTGGATCAAAGGGGAAACAAGCGGCCACGTGCAAAAGGTGAAAGACATCGCATTCGATTGCGACGGCGACACACTGCTGATTAAAGTCGAACAGCTCGGCGCGGCGTGCCACGAAGGTTACAGATCGTGTTTCTTTCGCAGCGTCACCGAAGGCGGCCAGGGCTATCGCGTGACCGAGGAAAGGCTGTTCAACCCGGACGACGTTTACGGGAAAAGCTAATGGAGTCATTCGCACCTTTTGCCAGCCGGAGTTATTTCCTGTTCGTGGCGTTGCTGGTGCTGTCACGCGGGTTGGATTTTTTGAGCACTTGGATCGCCACCCCAAATCTCGAGCTCGAAGCAAACCCAATCGCGCGCAAACTGGGTTGGCGCGGCAGCATTCTGGTCAACGCGCTTGTATGCACCCTGTTTGGCATGTGGCCGTTGCCGGCCATCGTCATAATCACTGCCAGCGTTCTTGTTGCAGCGCGAAACTTCCAGTCGGCATGGTTGATGCGGAGCATGGGCGAGCCGTTCTACCGCGCATGGCTGAGCGAGCGACTGGCGGAATCGAAACCCGGGTTGTTTGTCTTTTGCCTTGTTGCCCAAGGGCTGCTGTTCGCGTCTCTTGGAGTGGCACTGATCCGTTTCAGCGATTGGAAACCGGTGCCGTTTGGCATTGGCACGGGCGTGATCGCGTACGCCGTGCTGGTTGTCTTGTTTTCTCTGATGGCTGTCTGGCGTGTTTGGCGCAAGAGCAATTCGGATTCTTGAACCGTGTACTTCCCAACAAAAACAGAGTTCGTTCGTCTCGCTGCCGGGGCCAATCTGATCCCCGTTGCAAAACGTGTTCTGGCCGACTTCGAAACGCCGCTTTCGGCTTATGTCAAAATCCGCGGCCATGGCGAGTCTTTCTTGTTCGAGTCGGTGGAAGGTGGAGAACACATTGGCAGGTACTCTTTTCTCGGCAGCAACCCGCGCGCCGTGATCGTTCAATATGGGTCCAAGGTCACAGTCCTCGAAAATCATCGGCCGGTTCAGGAATATGAGATTGTCAGAAACGCAGGCGCACGGTCTGACCGTCAAGTGCCTGATGGTCTGGCAGTCGTCGAAAAGGTCTTGCACAGGTTCCAGACAGTTTCGCTGCCAGGGCTTCCGCGTTTCACCGGAGGTGCAGTTGGGTACCTCGCCTATGAATTCATACACGACATCGAACCGGTGGTTCCCAAACCTGCAAAGGACGAACTTGGAACGCCCGTGCTCTGCTCCTTGATAGCCGATGAACTGCTGGTTTTCGACCGGGTTTCGCAGACATTGAGTGTCATTGTCAATGCCTCCATCGGCCCAGGAGTCAGTCCCGAAACCGCCTACGAACAAGCGGTCACCGAAATCGACAGGTTGCTGGCCCTGATCGCCCAGCCAGCCCGGCACGAGCCTGTCGCCCTCCCAAACCCCATCCCGGCCGTCCCCGTCAAATCCAATATCTCCCCTGAGCAGTTCAAGGAAAATGTCCGAAAAGCCAAGGAATACATATTCGCGGGCGACATCATCCAGGTCGTTGGTTCACAGCGCTTTACAGTGCCAACGCGCGCCACGCCGCTGGATGTTTACCGCGCAGCGCGCACAATCAACCCCTCGCCATACATGTTCTTGCTGGAACTGGACGGTTTCGCACTGGTAGGTGCTTCACCCGAAACCCACGTGCGTTGTGAGGACCAAAACGTCGAAATCAGGCCAATCGCAGGAACACGCCCTCGTGGGACAACTGACGAAGAGGACAAGGCACTTCAAGATCAATTGCTCAGCGATCCCAAGGAACGCGCAGAACATGTAATGCTGGTCGATCTCGCCAGAAACGATCTCGGCCGCGTCTGCGAATATGGCTCTGTCCGGGTGCGCGACCTGATGATCATTGAACGCTACTCCCACGTCATGCACATCGTGTCTCGTGTCCAGGGCCGCCTCGCCCCAAACCACACAACTTTTGACCTGATGCGCGCGACATTTCCCGCCGGCACACTCACAGGCGCCCCGAAAATCCGCGCCATGCAAATCATAGCCGAACTGGAAGGAACGCAACGCGGCCCTTACGGTGGGTGCGTCGGTTATTTCTCCTTTGGTGGCAACCTCGACTCGTGCATCACAATCCGGACCGCCCTCATAAAGGACGGCCACGCCTATATCCAAGCAGGAGGCGGCTGGGTCGCTGATTCAATCCCCGATGCCGAGTTCAATGAAAGCGTCAACAAATCGCTGGCAATGATCAGAGCCGTCGCAGCAGCCGACAATTTGCTCCCATGAACAAGCTATCGCACCGCAGTTCACTTGTGGGCCGTCAGTTCTTCCTCATGACGTTGTATGTCACTGTCCTTCTCCTCAGCCACTGGCTCGCTTATCAGTTGCGGTTCGATTTCGCCGTGCCGGACAACTTCCGTCGCGAAATGGTCACAAGCTGGCCATGGACGCTTGCGCCCACGCTGATCTTGCTGTACGCACTCGGCCAGTTTTCAGGACTGCTCGGCTATTTCAGCGTGCCAGATTTCAAGCGCGTCTTGTGTGCGACCGGAGCTGTGGCGTTGTTTCTGTTTGCAGTTCGTTGCATCAGCCCGGTCCATCCAATCGCATCGCGCGGCATCATTCTGACCAATTTCCTCCTATCGACTGTGGGAATTGCCGGAGTCCGCCTCGGACTGCGACTGGCCCGCGAACGCCGCACCGGGACAGACTCCGGCCAATCTCATCCGCGACCAGTCGGCATCATCGGCGCCGGCGACGTCGGCGCAAGCCTCGCCAAAGAACTCATCGCACGCAAAGGGCTCGGACTCCACCCCGCCGCTTTCTTCGACGATAACCCCGAAAAATGGAAGTCAAACATACACGGCATTCCCGTCGTAGGCAGACCCGAAGTTCTTCAAGAGCCGCGATTCCGACTTTCCCTGGATGAAGTCGTGATCGCCATGCCAAGCGCACCTGCCAAACGTGTCGCCGAAATCGTCAGGCTTCTTCAGTCCCTCCAACTGAAGTTCGAAACGGTGCCGGCAATCGATGAACTCGCCACCGGCAAGGTGCGAGTCACCCGCCTGCGACCTGTTGAGATTCTTGACCTGCTCGGCCGAGAACCGGTGGATCTCGAAACCGAAAGCATCGAACGGATCATCCGCAACCAAACCGTGATGGTTACCGGCGCAGGCGGCAGCATCGGAAGCGAACTCTGCCGTCAAATAGCCGCATTCGCCCCAAAATCGCTGCTGTTGGTTGAACGATGCGAGGTCCTTGCGTTCCAGATAGAGCAAGAACTCATCAAAATGGGTCATCGAGCACTCATCCGCCCGATAGTCGCTGACGTGTGCAATACCGACAGCATGCGGAACGTGTTCAGGCTCTTCAAACCGGCGGTCGTCTTTCACGCTGCAGCACACA
Source organism: Verrucomicrobiota bacterium (assembly GCA_029907285.1). Classification (GTDB taxonomy): domain Bacteria; phylum Verrucomicrobiota; class Verrucomicrobiia; order Limisphaerales; family J093; genus JAAYVR01. The sequence continues at coordinate 4,761 of JARYMD010000259.1, forward strand.
AACACGTTCCAATGATGGAAAGCCAGCCCGCAGAAGCCATCCGCAATAACACTCTCGCAACGGCAAACCTCGCAGAACTCGCCCGTGAAGCCGCCGTTCAACGGTTTGTCCTCATTTCCACGGACAAAGCCATTAACCCGTCAAGTGTAATGGGCGCCACCAAACGAATGGCGGAAATCTTCCTCCAGGCCCTCGCCGCAGCCCACCCAACGCCAACAAGGTTCATGTCCGTACGTTTCGGCAATGTGCTGGGCTCATCCGGGAGTATCATACCGATTTTCACCAGACAAATCGAGGCTGGCGGCCCGGTTACCGTCACCCACCCCGATGCAGCACGGTATTTCATGACCGTGTCTGAAGCAGTTGGGTTGGTCCTTCAAAGTGCCGCCCTCGGTGGGGGCGGTGAAACTTTTGCGCTCGATATGGGCCGGCCAATTAAAATACTTGACCTCGCAAAACAAATGATCGAACTGAGCGGTTTCAAACCCGACGAGGACATCAAAATCGAGTTCGTTGGACTGCGCCCTGGCGAGAAATTGTTCGAGGAAATCTCTTACACAGGTGAGAGTTATGTGCCAACGCCACACCCGAAGATCAAGCGCTTTTCCAGCGAGCCGTTGCCACTGCAAACGGTCAGGAATGCTCTGGCAGAACTCGAGACTGTCCTTGATTCATCAACTGCAGCACAACTCAAAATCCTCCTGAAAAAGCATATTCCCGAATACCAACCCTGCATCGATTGAGCCCTACCTGTCAAACCTGACCGGACCATACACGCGAACAGCATACGGTCCGAATACGTCCCGCAACCAGCCATTCACCACGCCCACAACACGTTGCTCGCCAAACACCGGCACGTACAATAACCCGCGCCATGGCGAATTGATCACGTATTCGATTGTCCTGCCGGTTGTGTTCACCGCCACAAGATATTCGCCGTCGGGACAGTCCCCTTGTCCCGCCTTAACAACCAGCAACGCGCTGATTATGCTGCTGTCCAGCGCCTCGTTAAAACCATCAGAAGGATTGGGGTAACTGTGCACCTTCGGCCACCATTTGCGTTTCCCGGCAAAAAGAGATTGGCGCGCGTTAACCTCCGAAACCACCGCATGCAAATCCCGCCATGTCCCCAAATGTTCACGCATCCGCCACCGCCCATCATCAAAAGTGTAATAGAACAATCCGTCAGCCCCTTGAACCAAAGCACAATAGGTCATGCACCTTAACTCATCGTACGTCGGAGGACGAAACGGTCCCGGAGCCGAAATTGCATCAGTGTGATAGCTCCAATCAAATGCCTGAACCACGCCCACCAGCTTCTTTTTCGGCCCAATCGCGAGCCGCGCCAGTTGCAATTGCTGGCTGAAACCCGCCAGCGGCTGCCATGGCACAGGATACCGATCTACAAAAACAACATCCGCTTCCACCCCGTAATGCGCTGCAGTTGCGCCGTGATACACCGTGATCGCCACCGGCTTGGTCGCCCCGGATTGTCTCCACCACCGACAATCCTCCGCAACATGCGCTGGATCAAGCCTGTGCAGATCGGGTTCGTCGCACAGATACCATCCCCACAACGCCCGGTGCCGATCAAAATCCCGCAAAATCTTCGCGGCTTTTTCCCGATCAAATCGAGCGCCCGCACTTGCACCAGGAAAGGCCAGAACACCTAA
>JARYMD010000025.1 GCA_029907285.1 Verrucomicrobiota bacterium
TGCCTGACCCGACCGATCCTGCGGCTCGGTTGTCGGTGATTGATCTTCCGTCGGCCGGATTCCATGTCCTGCTCGAGGGACGGGCTGGCAGCACTTACGTCACGGAAGTCAGCAGTGACCTTGTTGAGTGGCAGCCCATCTCAACCAACACGCTCGGTGGCACCACCGCGATTGTTACAGACGTCCAGGCGCCGGCCCGATCGCATCGGTTCTACAGAGCCTACACGCGCTGAGAATCAAAAGATCGCAAGGCAGAAATCAACACGATGCTGGACATTCGCATCATCCGGGAAAACCCCGACGCGGTGAGAGAACGGCTTGCGGCCCGCGGCATTTCTGACAAGGACCACGTTGGCGAATTGCTGGCGCTGGACGAACGCCGTCGCAGTCTGTTGGTCGAGGTCGAATCACTAAAGGCGCAGCGGAATCGTGTTTCCAAAGAAATCGGCGCGCTGCTGGCCCAGAAAAAGAGTGCCGAGGCCGAAGCGAAAAAGTCCGAAACGCGGGCAATTGGCGATCGAATCGCCGCGTTGGATCGCGAGGTCGCGCAAGTTGAAGAGGAACGCGACACGATTTTGATTCGCCTTCCGAATCTTCCCGATGCAAGTGTGCCAGTCGGCCGGTCTTCGGCGGACAATGTGGTGGCGCGGAGTTGGGGTGAACAACGGAAATTCGATTTCACCCCTGCCGGGCATGTGGATTTGTGCGAGCGGCTGAAGCTTGTTGATTTTGCCCGTGGCGCCAAGCTTTCAGGCAGCGGTTTTCTTCTTTACACGGGATGGGGGGCGCGGCTTGAACGTGCGCTGATCCAGTTCATGTTGGATTTGCATGTCGAGAAACATGGCTACACCGAGGTGTCACCGCCGTTCATTGTGAGCCGGGATTGCATGTTTGGGGTGGGGCAGTTCCCAAAGTTTGAAGATCAGGCTTATGCGGTTCAGGAAGGCCTTGATTCTTCGACGCTGGGCAAGCTGTATTTGGTTCCGACCGCCGAAGCCCCGGTCGCAAACATCCATCGCGAAGAGATACTCAAAGAGGCTGCGCTTCCGATTCGGTATGTTGCGTACAGCCCGTGTTTTCGCGCCGAGGCCGGAGCGGCCGGGGTCGATACACGCGGCATGATTCGCGTGCACCAGTTCGACAAGGTTGAACTGATCAAGGTCGTGGCTCCGGAGCGCGGTTACGAGGAGTTGGAATCGATGGTGGTAGATGCAGAAGAAGTCCTGCAGCTTCTTGGGCTTCATTACCGCGTGGTGCTCCTTTGCACCGGCGACATGGGGTTTGCCAGCGCCAAGACATACGACATCGAAGTCTGGGCGCCTGCGCAGGGAAAATACCTCGAAGTCTCAAGTTGCTCCAATTGTGCTGACTTCCAGGCGCGCCGTATGAACCTGCGCTACAAGACTCAATCCGGTGAAAACCGGTTTCCCCACACATTAAACGGCAGCGGCACGGCTCTTGCGCGGCTGTTTGTCGCCCTCGTCGAAACATATCAGCAATCCGACGGAAGCATAGCCATACCGGGTCCCCTCCAACCTTACCTGAAAGCCCCGGCAATTCCGGCGTAGGCTCTGAAAAAGCAGGCTTGGCCCGCACATTTCGCAGCCCGGCCCAGCCGGAACCAAAGTACTCTGACAGGCACCGGCCCAGCGCCTGTTGATGAGCGCTGCGCTGTTGAACGTTACAAGTTGAGCGTTCCCGTCGGTTCACCAAGCGGGTCATTTGGTTCGCAACGTTCAACGCTCAACGCGAAACCTGCTTCATCGATAGAGACTCGCTCCTAAAGGCGGTCACGACGGTGTGGTTTTTGCGAGATGCAAATAGAGTGCCAGGCACTTTGTCAGCAGGATTTCCGGGTTAAGTGATTGTGCGTGTGCGAGGTCAGCGGTTGTTGCGGGCTGCCTTGGCCGCTGCAGCGTAGAGCTGGATGTATTCCTGGACCGGACGATCCCATGAATGGTCTGAAGCGGCGGCATTGGCTGTGATCTTTGCCCAGTGCTTGCGCTGTTTGAACAGGGCGAGCGCCCGTTCAATTGCATGCTCGAGTTCGGCCTCGGTTGGGGTTTGCAGGAGCCAGCCGTTGCCTTCCCCTGTGATCGGATTGTACTCTGTAAAATTGTCTGCCAGACCGCCGGTGCGGGTCACCACGCAGGGGACACGGTGTCTCAGGGCAACGACCGGGCGTGTTCCGCACGGCTCGAATTCCGATGGGTAAAGGAAAATGTCGATGGCGCGGAAAACGGCTTTTTGTTCTGGTGTGCTGTAGCTGCGGACAAACCTCACGTTGCGCGGCCACCGCTGTGCGAGCAGCTCGAGGTTTGCTGATGTTTCGACTGCGTACTGGTCCATGGGATGTCCCTGGCCGAGGTAAACGAATTGCAGTCCGCCTTTGGTTTTTTCCAGGAGGCGGCCAATAACGGTCGCAGCGAGTTGAGCGCCTTTTTGTTTGTCAATTCGAGACACCATGCCAAGCAGGGGAATTTGTTTCCGGCACTCAAAGCCGAACTGCTTCTGGAGCTCGGCTTTTGCCAGTGCTTTGTCTTCAGGAGTGACCGAGGGCCATTCATCGTAAGAGATGCCGTTCACAATCCCGACCAAATCATTTCCGCGTTCTTGATAGTCTCTTTCGAGGCCGAAACCTCCGAACGGCGTCAACATTTCCTCGCGGTTTGTGCGTGAAACGGCGTTGAGTTTGTGAGCGTATCTGACGCCTCCGCGCAGAAGGCAGAACTTGTCAGGTTCACCCGGTTGTTCAAGGTTCGGCCAGTGTGCGCCGTTGATCCCCAACTCGGGGAATCGGTGTCCCGGGATCCACCCGCCCATATGTTTTGCATTGTGAACTGTCAGCACCGACGCGGCTTGCTGGAATATGGGATTGTTGCCGTACTTTGCGCGGAGAAAAACGGGCACCAAAGCTGTCGGCCAGTCATGAGCGTGCAGAATTTCCGGCCGCTCCATCAAGCCAAGATGCACCATCGCTTCGATTGCTCGGAAAGCTCCTTCGCAAAGGGCCAGTGCGAAATCCAGCGGGCTTTGGCCTTCGTAAGCCTCACGTATGAGTCCCGGAATTGACAGGAAGCAATGTGTCACGCCGTTGTAAACTCCCCGCAACACGCTCATTTCGTGTTTGTGCGGGCCGATGGTGACTGAACATGAGACACCCTCTTCGATGCACGGGGGCGGGTTTGCTTGCATTGACTCGTACCACCCGGTCACAAGATGGGTGGTGAGCCCTGCGCGGCTCAATGCTGCGGCCAGTTCGCCGCAAACGTTGCCCAATCCGCCCTTGCGATAGAAAGGCTCTGCCTCGGGCGTTACCAGAATCACATTTCGAATTGGTGGTGTCACTTGTCCCAGCGCATTGCAAACCCGCCTTTCCGCAACGCAGTCCGATCAGCTTGGACTTTGCATTGTCCGGTTTCGGCCACGCAGCGTCGTGTGTCAAAACGGCGCCGCACAGATTCCGCGCGATCCCCTGTTTGCGTCAACTTGAAAAACGTTGCATCGGCATTTAAGACTCGTCCAGATTGCGGCCTGTTTTGCTGCACTCAAAGCAGAAGATGCCACTGTGGGCGGGTTTGCCGCGCGGGCGTTTGTTTTTCCAAGGCGTTGGCAGGAACGCCATTCCGGACTTCCATTTAAGGCCTTGTTTGGACAAGATTGAGCCCATGGATGAACCATCGCGCAGAAGGCAATTGGCCGATCGATATCTCAATTATCCGTTGATATCGATGCTGATTCTCAGCCCTGCGTTTCCTTTGACCGTGGCGGGGTTGATCCTTGTGGGAATCCTGATTGGCCTTTGCATTCCCAAGCTTTGGGTGACAAGTCCGCCCGACTTCAGCCCAAAGATCAAAGTGAGCGCAATCGATCTTGCCCAGGCTGCAATACTCAGGCATCGAGCCAGAAAGCTTGAATCGGAGGGCAAGTTCGAAGAGGCGCACTACTCATGGCAAAGTGCAATCGCTAATAATCAAGGCGATGCTTCGCTTGTTGCAGCAGCTCTGGCCAATGTCATCCGGATTCAGAATCCGCCCCGGCAAATGATTAATGCTGCTGTAAACCAGGCGTTCTGGCTGATGCGGCTGACACGGACCAACGAGCTCTCGCGCGCGGTTGCAGGCGCAGTTTTTGTAAAGTGCCGTGTGCCGGAGTTCACCTGCAATCTTCTGCAGAACCTTCAACCCCCTTTGCCGCCGGCACAGGAAACCGCCATGCTCAAAGCATTGTTCCTCACCGGCAGGATCGGTGAATACCATGAGCGCAGGGACAAATTCAGGCAATTGCTGCCGGCTGATCGCGAACTCGACATTTGCGATGCGGGCTACACGGCCGAATGGGGGCCGGCCGACAAGGCCGCTGACGCAAGAAAAGTCCTGGCAAACGCGATTGAGGACCGGGACGTGCAGGAATTTGCATGCCGGGTGCAGATGGTTGTTGCCGCAAGGGCGCAAGACCCCGTCAGATACGAGTCTGCCCTTGAACGACTCCGCCAAATACAGGCTGATACAACCGCAGACCATATTGGCTACTGGAAGCTGCTCGAAGCCGCAGGGCGCCTCGCCGATGCGCGTCGATTGGCGGAAAGTTATCCCTATCCGCCAACCACACCTGCTGAGGTCCTTCAATTCAGCAGCGCACTCATTTCCCTCGGAGCGACGGATCAGGCTGAGAGGTTGTTTGCGCGTTACGCACCGGCTTTTGCAAACACCGACAATGTGGATGTCGCCGCAATCTGGGTCCGATACGCCGAACTGCTTATCCAGTCCAGGAAATGGGATGATCTGCAGACACTCGCAGTGCAGTTGAGAACACTTTCACCCATTCGCACAATGCTGACAGGGTACAGTTATTTTCTTGAAGGACGCGCCGCTCTCGCCAGGGGGCGGACGGAAGAAGCAGCCGCCAATTTCAAGAAATGCGTCGAAGAGCCTTTTTATGTTCCGGTTGCCGGGATGCACGCCGCGCGCAGCCTGCTGCTGCTCGGACACGCCGATCTCGCAGAGCGGATGATCGGACAGTTGGAACAGTTTTTGGCGAACGATGTTGAGTATTGGCAGTTGGTTTTCGACATCAGCTACGCACTCAAACAAGATGAAGCCCGGCTTTTGCGTGCCGCAATAAAGGCCCGCGAGCTTGAGCCAAACAAGCTGATTTATAATGTCAATTACGCCGCCGCGTTGCTGATATGCCGTCAGAATCCGGACGAGGCGGCGAAGATCACGCTGACGTTTTCTCAAAGTTACCCCGATTCTCTCATCGCGACGGTTAACCACTGTTTCGCTCTGGCATTGAACAAACGGTTCGACGAAGCAGCCGATATCCTTAAAAAGATCAACATGGCCGCGCTCGGCGGGTTCGAGTCAACCATTTGCCATTTGTGTTGGCTCGAGATTCATTTCGGCCGGGGCGAACTGGATGCGGCCCGTGAGGATTTGAAGCACATCGACACAAAACTGCTTTTCCCGGGCCAAATCAAATGGATTGACTCAGTGCGCAGCCAGATTGAATCCGGGCGATAGTGCGCTCTGGAGCCCGAAGCCCGAGGTTCTGCTCTGTCCAGATGCCCCCGCCGAAGCGTTTTTGGCAGAGAAATGCAGGGCAGAAAAACCAGGTTTTGACAAGGTTTGTGAATGCGGCTTGCACTTTGCATAAATTTCTGAGACCAAGTTTCCTGTTTTTGACATGTGTTATTTAAAGTATTTGATCGCAAATGTCCGGCTTGCGCTGCGATTGCTGCTTCGAGGCGAGTGGCGGCGCGTCATGCTTGCCGTCTATGCACGCCTGTACGTGCTTTTCTACCGCATTGTTTTTCCCCTTGTTCGCCCGTTTGTTCGAGATCGAGAAGGGGTGATTGACAGTCCGGGCGTCAGCGTCGAGACGGACCATCCTGTGGCAATAACGTCACCCGATTATGCTGTCCCACACGGGACACGGTACAACAACAGCACAAACCGCAAGTTCGTGCTGCTGATGCACGAACATTTCCAGCGCATGTTTCCGGATTCCACACTGGCGTTTATGGACCTTGGCTGTTCCGGAGGACAACTGGTCGCCGATTTCGCGTCGCTTGGCTGGCTGGCAGTTGGCCTTGAAGGGTCTGATTACTCACTGAAACACAGGCGGGCAAACTGGCGGGATTTGGCGAATCGCAATCTTTTCACCTGCGACATCAGCAAACCTTTTCGCGTCAAACGGGAGGGCCGCGATTTGCAGTTCCACTTGATCACAGCATGGGAAGTTCTCGAGCACATCTCGATGCAGGACCTCGAGACTGCATTCAGGAACATAATTGAGCATTTGTTGCCGGGCGGATGTTTTGTCGCTTCAACCAGCTCCAGCACGAGCATCGTCAACGGGATTGAGCTGCATCAGACCCGGATGCCCAACGCCGAATGGCGGTCGTGGATTGAACAGCGGTTTCCGGAGTTGGAACCGGTTGATTTGGGCCTGCGCATCTATCAGCATGTCCGATTCGATTTCGGCGAACCATCCTTCCTTGCATATCGAAAGAAAGGTGGAACGGGTGTGGACGGCCGCGCCAACATATAGGAGGTCCGCCAGTTTGAAAATGCAACAGCCTGCATATTTCGCAGCCCGGCGAAGCCGGGACCAAAGTTGCCTGACGAGCACTGTCCGGGCGCCTACGCCCCTTGGAATTGGCACAATAACAGGCTTTGGATATCGGTGGAATCCGCGGAATCCGCGGTCGATGGACTTCATCTCATTCTTCTCAGCGTCTTGACCACGGATGACACCGATGACACGGATGTGCATGCACACGTGAGTCCGCGGACTTTGGGGTCAGCAAGAGGAAACTACGCGCCTGTCGCCACATTGAACTCCACTGCATTTCAACACTGACCGCTCCACGTTGTAAGTTGAGCGTTGAACCACGAAATAGAACAAATACGCGAAAGAGACGTTGTGAAAAACAACCTCGCCGGGAGCGCGGCCGTCCTCGGCCGCATTCAACCGGACGCCAGATCATACGCCAGTTTCAATCACACGAACCCGTTGCCCGAACATTCACCGGCCGGGGGCCGGCAAGAATGCCCGCGCTCCGGAAGCGCGCTGGAAACAACAACGGCGCCGGGAGCGCGGGCTTTCAGCCCTTACTGTGACTGATTTGGCCCATTACCTAGGGCGTTGCCCCAGGCTGGTATAGACCGGGCCTTTGGCCCTTCTAAACGCGTGCGGATTGGCGACGGTGATTACAATGGAAACTCTTGTTCTGCCTCCTGCCCCCTGACTCCTGAGTCGTGTCTCCTGTCTCCTGTCCCCTTATCCCTGACCCCTGTCCTGTGTCTCAGGTCTGTGGTCCATGGTCTATGGTCCATGGTCTATGGTCTATGCTGTATGCTCCATGGTCCATGGTCTAGATGGTTCTTTCGCAGATTTCGGCATCGCCCGCAGATTAACCCAGCAGAAGAGTCTTTGGCTGACGAAATCTTCGGGCAATTCAGCCCCAATTCAGAAACAGACACAGGGTTGGGATCGGAAATCTCAACGCCGCTTGGACGAGCAGCTCTGAGCCTTGGGAGGCGCAGCACAAGGGCGTACCAAGTGCAGCTCTCCCCGGTCCAGTAGTTCCCACTCGACCGTCTCGCCACCCTGCAGTCCAATGGCCGAAGCCAATGGCAGCAAAGGTGCGAGTGAGTGTGCGCGTCAGTTTGGTGCGGTGAGGTGTTCTACTGATTCGACCCGGAAATCTGTGAATTGGACCCAGTGCTCGGCATCGCGGGGACCTTGGTAACAGTGAATGCTTGCCATCGGCTGATGACTGTTGGGGATTGGCATGTCACATTCGCCAACCGGTTGCCATTGGTCGGTGTCGGCTGGCCGAAACCGGCCATACAGGGTTTTGTCGCGCGCCCTGAGTTCAAGTTGCACAGCAAAGGCGTTGATTGGGATGATCGCAATGGTGCGGGTCCTGTCTTTTTCTTCTCTTCCCATCACGATGCACAACTTGCCGTCCACAAGTTCTTGTCCGAGTTTCACCATGTGGGCGTCATCGTAGTACCATGCAAGGTTTGCCTGTTCGTACTGGCCTGTCGGACGGTTCTGGACTGCTACGGAAATCCAGACTTCTTTGTCTTTGGGTTGCGGAATGGGGCGCGTCAACACGTTACGCGCGTCGTTGGCGCTTCCCCAGAGGTTGCCGGTTTGAATGCGGATTTCCAGACCTGACGAAGTTACGCGCCACGCGCTTTTATCTTCGCGCAACCATTGCCATCCGTCGCCCAGCTTGCCCGCGAAGTCGTCACGGAACACGAGTTTGGCAGATTCTGCGTGCCAGACCTCTGCGAGTGCGTTCACCGATTTCATCGTCTCGGTCAGTTCCGGATACGGCCGATCGTTTTCGTCCACGACACCGTAGTTTGAATTCTCGCCATCGAACCTGCCTTCTTTTGGCTGGTCGTTATGCTGGAACCAGTTGTACCCGACAACCGTGGGCTCGTGGAGAATGAGCTGAACATATCGCTTGAAAGCTGCTGCGCGGGTCTTTTGATCTGGCACTTTTGGTCCCGCCCCGCGCGTATTTGGAAGGCCCGAATCCTGGGCACGGAAAGTGAATTCTCCTACGACCAGCGGGCGATCGACCTCTGCGTACTTGCGCACCACAGGCATGGGGTCAACCAGATAACAGTTGAATGATATCGCGTCCAGATGCCGTGCTGCGGCCGCGAGCACAGGTGTCGGCGGCAAATAGGCGAATCTGCACCCGAGATTCAGATGATTTGGATCGGCTTCGCGCAAGGCGGCGTGTGTGGCTTTGAAATAGCGTTCTGCGACCTCGCCTGCGAACGCTTCGCAATCCGAAACGAAAGCCGCCCGGGCCGGGTCTGCCTCGTTTTCGGCGCGCTCTTCAATCTCGTTCTGGGCATAGAGCGGTTGTCGAAAGAGTGGCTGGGCGATGTTGGTTGCTTTTTCAAGTCCAGCCCAGGATGAAATCTGAGTTTTCCACACCTTGTTGAATTGCTGGATGTCCGGGTATCGCCGTGCGAGGAACTGGAGAGCAGCTTGTCGTCCTGCGGAATTTGCGGGCCGGTTCAAGAACAAGGTGAGCAGCTCCTCTTTTCCGCGCCAGTCGGGTCCCCAGCGCAGTTCATTGTCTGTGAACCACCCCAGAATTGTCTTTTCCTCTTTGCGCGGGCTGCAGCGTTCCGATGTGCGGTTGCGGCAAAACGTTTCGAAATCCGGGTCAAAGACATCGGGAAAAATCCCATGCAACCACGCCTGACCGCCCCGGGTTTCTTGTGCGACGAATCGTGCGCCCAGCTCCAGAATGGGCGCGCAAGCCAGCCTTTTGCCGTCAACTTCGAATTGCGTCAACCGGTCGTCGGACCATGCGCCAACGGTGTTGAATCCCCATTCCAACAACCGTTTTGCCGCAGATTCCCGCCATGCGTTCACGCTGCCATACTTCGCTTGCACGGCTTCTCGATATGGCGACCGGTCTGTTCCCTTGATTCTGTCGCCGTCGAACTGGACATGGCACACGCCTTTGAGGATTGTTTGTTTTCCTTCGGGCGAAATCAGCCACCATCGGCCGTTTTGTTTCTCCGCTCTGTAGAAACCGGTTTGTGCGGCCTCGATCGAAGCTGCCAGACCAGCGGCGGTGATTATTGCAGCGAAATGCAATCCGACAAAGCGCCCGGCCATTGGTTTGGTTTGCATACCGGACATCAGAGTGAATTACAGGCTGCGGGGAGTCAACGTTTCTGCAATCTCTGTATGACCATTGCGTAACAAGGGTTAAACCGGAAATCTCACCGGAATGAAGCTTTTGCCCGTTTGTCCTGGCAGGCGGTGAGATTCCCGGGCTGGAAGCAGTGCAAGCTCGCCATCGGGCGGGACACCAGCCGGCTGATTGGGCCAGGTTCCCGCCTCGACAGGGTTTGCTCGTCTATTGTAGGCGTGGGCTCTATTGAAGCGCTTCGAAAACCTTGCCGACAAGTTTCTGGCTGGGTTTGAGCGTCTTTGCGCCTTTGTGCCATTTCGCCGGACAGGCTTCGTCGGGGTGCTGCATCAGATACACGTTTGCTTCGAGCTTGCGGAGCAGCTCTTCGGCGTTGCGCCCGACGTTGTAGAAGTTCACTTCGGAAGACACCAACACACCATCCGGGTTTATGATGAACGTGCCTCGAAGGGCAAGGCCGGTCTTTTCGTCATAGACGCCAAACAGTCTGCTCACTTCGCCGGTGCGGTCTGCGCCCATTGGGAACTGCAACGCAGCGAGAAGCTTTTCAGCGTCTTTCCACGCGAGGTGCGTGTACTTGGTGTCGGTGGAGATTCCGACTACCTCGGCGCCGAGTTGTTTCAGAGCCGGGTACAGATCGTTGACGTCAGCCAGCTCGGTTGGACAAACAAAAGTGAAATCTGCTGGATAGAAAAAGAGGATTGTCCACTTCTTCTCCTTTCTCAGGGATTCAAGGGATATCTTCCCGAATTCGCGATTAACGGGATCGTATGTTTCGAGTTCAAAATTCGGCACAGTCATGCCGACCTTCAGATTGTTTGGTTCACTCATGGTTTCCATCTTGTATGTTCTTATGACCGTTGCAGGTTCACTTGCTGTCTCGGCGCGCCCGGTTTCCCACCGGCACCATCATTGTGCTCATCGCCGGGCGACCGGCATGGCTTCATAAAAGACCAGAACCGACGCATGTCAAATGCGCGCTTGGATGCAATCTGCGCTTGATCAAACTGGATGAGCCGTGGAGATTGGGCGCCCATGATTCTGGTTGATTCAGTGGACGCGTTCCGCCGTGGCCGTTCAGATGCGGATGACGCAGGTGGCTTGATCTTGTGGGCAAGGCTGGCAAGTCTGACAACGCGGATGGCATGCCAGGTTTTTGCTTTGTGGCTTATGCTCGCAAGTTGGACCTTGGGTGCTGCTGACCAACCCCAGTGGGGGCATGCATGGACAAGGAACCTCGTTTCGGAAGAGCGGGGTTTGCCGGGCGATTTCGATCCTGCCACCGGGCGGAACATCAAATGGGCTGCAAAGCTGGGCACTGAAACGCATTCGACCCCTGTCATAGGCAGCGGGCGGGTTTTGATCGGGACAAACAATGGCGCTCCGCGTGATCCAAAGCACAAGGGCGATCGGGGTGTTTTGATGTGTTTTGATGAGAGGGACGGCCGGTTTTGCTGGCAGTTGGTTGTGCCAAAGCGCACCGAGGACATTTTCTTTGACTGGCCCAATGCCGGGATTTGTTCGGCTGCGACCATCGAGGGCAAACGTGTCTATGTTGTGAGCAACCGCAGCGAGGTCATGGCCATTGACATCAATGGATTCGCCAACGGCAACGACGGACCGTTTGTTGATGAGGGACGCCACATGTCGCCACCGGAAGAGGACCCTATGGAACCTGGGCCATTGGATGCGGACATTCTATGGCTTTTTGACCTCACAACCGGTGCGGGCATTTGGGCTCATGACGCCCCATGCAGTTCGATTCTTGTCCATGGCCCTCACTTGTATCTCAACACGAGCACCGGGGTTGATAACACCCACAAGCGAGTCCGAACCCCCGATGCACCGAGTCTTGTCGTGCTCGACAAAGCAACGGGCAATTACCTCGCCCGCGACGGTGAACCCATCGCGCCGAACATCTTTCATTCCACATGGTCGCCCCCTGCGCTCGCGGAGGTCAACAATCAGCCCCTGGTTTTCTTCGCAGCCGGCAACGGCATTCTGTATGCCCTCGAACCTTTTGCCCTGAAAGCTGGTTCCATAGACGCTCCGGCTGTGCCTGACGTTTCTGCGGCGTCAGCCCCGGCGCGGCTGAAAACAGTTTGGCAGTTCGATTTTGACCCTGCAGCGCCCAAGACGAATGTTCACAGATTCAACAGTAACCGCCGCGAAAGCCCCAGCAATTTCTACGGCATGCCCGTTTTCCATGGCGGCCGAATCTATCTGGCCGGCGGCGGCGACATTTTCTGGGGGAAAAACGAGGCATGGCTGAAGTGCATAACGGCTTCTGGAGACGGCAAGCATGCTGCGGGCACAGAACTGTGGGCGTACCCTTTGGTTCGCCACACAATGTCAACACCGGCGATTTACGATGGCATGGTGTTCATTGCTGATTGCGGTCAAACCCTTCACTGTGTCGATGCGGAAACCGGGCGCGGATACTGGAAGCACGAACTGAACGGCGAGATTTGGGCTTCGCCGTTTGTCGCCGATGGCAAGGTGTATCTCGGCACTCGCCGGGGACAATTCGTTGTGATGGCGGCGGCGCGCGAAAAGCGGGTCATCAGCACGATCGATTTGGGGGCGCCAATCAGTTCCACGGCGACCGCAGCAAACGGGGTGTTGTATGTGGCCACAATGACGCATCTATATGCGATCTCGGCTGGCGCAAATTGAAGGTTAACCCGGAAACCTCGCCGGCTGCTCCCTTGGAATCACCGACTTCTTCAATCGGGTGAGATTCCCGGGCTTGAGGTGCGGTGCTGGTGGCATTTGTTCAAAAAGCGCGGACTTGGAAAACGGGGCGTTCTGATGTAAAAGCGCGGTGTGAAGAGCCGCAGAATCGCCGTTGCAACTTTCGCCGTGCTGGCTGCTGCGGGATTTTTCATGTTCTGGCGGTTTTCAGAATGGCGCCTCGAACACAGTCAGGACACGAGCATCCTTGGCGCCGCTGGACGGTACGGCGTTGACCCTGCACTGGTTAAGGCTGTCATCTGGCGCGAGAGCCATTTTCATCCAAAGGCTCGAGGCAGGGCTGGTGAGGTTGGCCTCATGCAGCTTACAGATGCCGCCGCCCAAGAATGGGCTGAAACTGCAGGAGTCTATCCGGTTTCAGAAACGCATTTGTTTGACCCCGCTACAAACACGCTTGCGGGGACGTGGTACTTGGGGAAGCTGATCCAACGTTACCAGCGGGCTGATGACCCCTTGCCATACGCGTTGGCGGATTACAATGCAGGACGTGCGAATGTGTTGAAATGGGCCGATGGCAAGGCTTCCACCAACAGTGCCGCGTTCATCGATAGTATCGCTTTCCCGAGCACAAGAGCCTACGTGCTGGCTGTGCTCGAAAGACAGAAACATTACCGCCGCGAGTTTGCCTCTGTGACACGGCGCGTTCCTGCGGCCAGCGTGAGATAATGCGCTGTGCCGGGCTTGTTCAAGCGCCGGTTGCAGTCTGCTTTCGCTATGGAGAACGAAGCTGCTTTGGTGAGCAGTTTCATGTTACTGCCGCCGCAAAGTGAATTCGCCCGCGGCAGCGGCAGACATTGAACCTTGATCCCGTTCAAAATTCCCCTTGCAGCCTTTGGCAGGGGGCTTACCCTTTCCCGCCCAAAGTATGCAATACCGGATATCACAACAGGCAGCCGCGTTGTCGCCTTCGTTGACCCTCGCCATCGATGCCAAGGCAAAACAAATGAAGGCCGAAGGACGTAACGTGATCGGTTTTGGCGCTGGTGAGCCCGATTTCGACACGCCCAAGCACATCAAAGATGCCGCCGTGCGTGCCCTTGGGGAAGGCTTCACAAAGTACACCCCAAGCAGCGGCATTCCGGAACTCAGGAAAGCGATTGCGGAAAAGTTCAAATGCGACCACGGCCTCGATTACAAGCCTTCGCAGATCATTGTGTCCTGCGGCGGCAAGCACTCGTGTTTCAACACCATAATGGCCACATGCCAGCCCGGCGACGAAGTGATCATCCCTGCGCCTTACTGGCTTAGTTATCCCGAAATGGTAAAGCTCGCCGGCGCAAAACCAGTCATAATCAGCACAACCGACGCCACCGAATTCAAGGTGACACCCGGCCAACTCGAGGCCGCCATAACTCCACAGACTCGACTTTTCATTTTGAACTCGCCGAGTAATCCAACCGGCACGGTTTATTCACCTTCAGAACTGAAAGCGCTTGGCGATGTGTGCGTGAAACACCACGTCCTGATCCTCAGCGACGAAATCTATGAGAAACTCGTGTACGACGGCGCTCAGCATCTCAGCGTTGCTTCTTTTTCCCCGGACCACTATGCGCACACCATAATCACGAACGGGTTTTCAAAAGCCTATTCGATGACCGGTTGGCGGCTCGGTTATTTGGCCGCACCGGAACCAATCGCCGCTGCGATCGATGCCATTCAAAGCCACAGCACCAGCAACCCGACCTCATTTGCTCAGAAAGGCGCGGTTGCAGCGTTGACCGGCCCGCAGGATCACCTCACAGCATGGCTTCAAGAGTATGCCAAACGCCGCCAGATCGCTCACGAATGGCTCAATCGCATCCCCGGAATGACCTGCGTCAACGCCAGAGGCGCATTCTATCTGTTTCCGAACATCGCAAAGTTCGGTTTGGACTCGAGGACATTTTGCGCACGACTCTTGGAGGAAGAACTGGTGGCGGCAGTCCCCGGAATAGCATTTGGCGCTGACGATTATATTCGCATCAGTTACGCCACCAGCCTTGCAAACATCGAGGAAGGGCTGCGCCGTATCGAAAGATTTGCCCGGCGGCTTGCCGGCTAATCCGGCTGCTTATCGGACCCCTTCTGCTTCCGACGGTCGCGGTACTCCGCAATCCATCGCCGCACCGTTTCGAGCAGCGTGCCGGGCGGGTGACGTTCGAGCCATGCGCGGAGGCGTTCTTCGGAAACCGGAAGACTGGCAATTTTCGGCTGGGGCGGGAGGCTTTCCAAAAGATGGATTACTGCGGGCATTGATTCGAACAGCGCTTCATCCATCAAGCTCGGGTTTTCTGCGGACAAATAAGCATTTATGTCTGCCCATGTACCATCCGGGCGGAGAACGTACAGGCTCTCCGCCACATCGTCGGATTCAGGTGGATAACCCGTCTGCGTTACAAGGAACGGGCCGCGTTCGTTCGGGAGCGGGCTGAGGTCCCAAACCTGAACCTTACTGTAGTCGTTCGTTATCTTTGGCATTCCTGATGGCCGGATAATTGGGTGTCGGTCAGGCCGCAACGCCCATGGTTCATTTCAGTTTCCCGGGATTCAAGCCCTGCAGGTCCTTGAGAACAAAGAGCCCGTCTTTGCGTATGAGCTCCCCATCCAGATACACTTCGCCCCCGCCCCACTCCGGACGTTGAATGAGCACCATGTCCCAGTGGACGGCGGATTTGTTGCCATTGCCGCAGTCCTTGTACGCAGCGCCGGGAGTCAGATGCAAAGACCCGGCAATCTTTTCGTCAAACAGAGTGTCGCACATTGGCTCGGTGATATAGGGATTAAAGCCAAATGAAAACTCGCCCAGGTATCTCGCGCCCGGGTCGGTGTCGAGAATCGCGTTCAGCTTTTTCTCGTTCGATCCGGTGGCGCAAACCACTTTCCCATCTTTGAGTTCGAGCCGGATGTTCTCGAACCGGCTTCCGGCGTAAATCGTTGGTGTGTTGAACTGGATGACGCCGTTGGCAGACTTGAGCGTTGGACAGGTGAAACATTCGCCGTCGGGTATGTTCCGCAATCCACAGCACGGTTTGGCGCCAATCCCTTTGATGCTAAACTCGAGGTCGGTCCCGGGGCCCTTGATCTTTACCTTGTCGCCGCGCCGCAATCGCTTTTCGAGAGGCACCACTGCCCGCGCCATCTTGCGGTAATCAACAAGACACACGTCAAAGAAGAAATTCTCGAACGCCTCGGTGCTCATTCCGGCAGACTGTGCCATGCTCGGTGTTGGCCATCGGAGCACAACCCAGCGCGTCTTGCTTACCCGATGCTCGAGGACCGGACGCATTGTCCGATTGAACAACTTCAACCGGTCCGCGGGAACGTCAGCGGTTTCATTGGCGTTTGCGCTGCCCCGAACGGCAACGTACGCCTGCATTTTCCGCATCCGGTACAGCTCGATGTCGCGCAGAAGTTTTGCATGTCCGGCATCGGTATCGAGCATCACCTCGCGTGTCACGCGCGTGTGCCGCACCTCGACCACCGGGATCGCACCGGCAGCGCGCACCTCGCGCATCAGGGCAACAACAAATTCATCCGGCGCTTCAATCATGTCCAACAACACGCAATCGCGTCGTTTCAATGCTGTCGAATACCGCACAAGAAGCCTGGCCAGTCTGACGTATCGAGGGTCAATCATAGTTGGCCGGAGACTACAGAAGCAGGCCTGTCGCGTCGAGTGGCAACTAACCCGGAAATCTCACTGAAATGAAGCCTTGGGTGTCTTGGTCTGGTCAGGCGGCGATGCTTGCCCGAAGTGCAGGGCCGACCCCCGTGTATGCCTCAATTGCGTTCGCTACAACGAGCGTGCCGCCCACCAATGTACCGAACCCCGCGCCGAGCCGGTAGCCGATAAAGATCGGGCAAATTACTGTGAGTGGTTTAGCTTCGCAGTGCGGGACTTCACACCACGAACCGGGCCTGACCGGGCCGCAACCGCACGCGAAGCGTTCCGCAAATTGCTCAGGGTGCGGAGTAGCGGGCCGAAGGCATGGAGCGCAGCGTTCGCCGAGTCTCAAGCGGCGCCGTCAACAACTTCGCATTCCCATGACTCGAGCTTGCGCCCGAAAGCTCTTTCGTACCCGGAGGCCATTCGCTGGCGGAACGCCTGAGCATGACCCCGTTTGACAAGGTTCAAGGTGGCCCCTCCGAAACCGCCGCCTGTCAGCCGCGCGCCGATGCAGGCCGGATCGGACTTTGCCAGTTCAACCAGCAAATCGAGTTCCGGACAACTGTTTTCAAAGTTCTTTTGCGAGCTTTCGTGGCTTTCGAACAGGAACCTGCCAAACAACTCGAGGTCATTTGACCGAAGCGCCTGAGCGCCGCGTTGGACCCGGTCATTCTCGCCCACCACGTGCGCCGCGCGGCGGTATTGCAGGTCGGTAAGTTTGCGGCGGCCCGCTTCAAGGTCAGATGGCGAAACAAATCGCAGTGATTGAACGCCGAGCGCCCGTGCGGCCTCTTCACAGCAACGGCGCCGTTCGTTGTATTCGCCAGCTACAAGCGCGTGTTTCACCCCGGAATGACACACCACCACCGAGAGCCCTTCGGGGAATGGCACCCAGTCAACTGCCAGATTAAGGCAATCAATCAAGACAACCTTGTTCGCCCGTCCGTACAACGAGGAAATGTAGTCAAGCAAACCACAGTTCACGCCCACAAACTTGTTTTCGGCGGCCTGGCAAATCTTGGATAGGATCATTTTTTCTGCAGTGCTCAGTTCAGGGAGAGAACCGTCCGGCTTCCGAGAAGGCGGGAGCCCGACACCCGTTTCAGTCAAGCTGTAAGGATAAAGATCCCGAACCACAAGCGCGGTGCTGACCAACAGGGCTGCCGAGCTGCTCAAACCAGCGCCGAGCGGAATCGTGCTATGTATTGCCGCGTTGTACCCGCCAAGGCGCACCCCGCGTTTTCCCAGCTCGATCAGCAATCCTTTCGCATAGTCCGACCATGGCACGGCCGGGTCCTTCGCGATGCTGTCTATTGAGAACTTTGCAGTCTGTCGAAACTCGGCTGACACAAGCTCGACAACACCATCTGCGCGTGGCGATGCGGCTTGCGTGATGCACTTGTCCACTGCAAGAGCCATCACAAAACCTTGATTGTAATCGGTGTGATTGCCCAACAATTCCACCCGGCCCGGAGCACGGGCACTGCAAACCGGTTTCTGGCCGAACTTCTCTGTGTGCAACGATTCGACTTCGCTGGTGTTCACAGGCGTCGATCTATGCCAGATTCGGATCGTGCGGTCACCACCAAAATCCAGAAGACAATTGAAATCATTACGGAGAGCAGTTACGCTCGCGCCCAGGTTTAGGTTGTGCGAAGGCACTTTGGTTGTCCGTGAATCAAAGGACGATTCCTTCGTGCAGCCAAGACATTGAAGAAGTGCCGATGCCTGACATTCTCAGACCTGCCATGATGAAAGATCGCGTTGCCCACATCACCTGTCTCGCAGCATTGATGGGAATAATTGTTCCCGGCATTGCCGTTGCCGCGGCGAACTCGAATGATCCCATTGAAAACCCGCCGCGATTGATCGCGCGGACCTACAACTCCGGTTTCCCGCAGGCGCACGATACTTACAATGGAATGGGCACCGGCAGCGACGGGCGCATTTATTACGTGCTCAGCTCGGAAGCCTACGACGTTGGCGCGCAAATGTTCTGTTTCGACCCGCGGACCCGCCAAATCCGGCATCTTGGCGACGTTACCGAAGCATGTGGCGAAGCCGGCAAACGAACAATTGTTCAGGGCAAGAGCCATGTGCCATTTGCAGAGGCCAATGGGAAGCTCTACTTCGCAACACATATTGGCTATTACAGCATCATCGACGGCCAGGAAAAAATGGGCATCCCCCCAGCCGGATGGAAACCTTACCCCGGAGGCCACATCCTCGCCTACGACATGCGATCGGGCAAGTTTGAAGACCTCGCTATTGCGCCGGAGGGGGAAGGGGTTTTGGCAATGAACATGGACACCGCACGCGGCCGGATATTCGCCCTCACGTGGCCGAGCGGAATATTCTTCCGATACGACCTCCCAACGCGCCAAATGCGGTCCTTCGGAAAAGTCTGCGCAGAAGGTGAAAATGGCAAAGGCCCAACCTACCGCACAATCTGCCGGTCCATTGCAGTTGATCCAACCACCGGCTCAGCCTATTTCACCACATCCGAAGGCACAATCATGCGCTATCGGGCCGACAATGACACGCTCGAACAGGTCAAGGGCGATGATCTGCGGAAGGATTACTTCGGATTGTACGACCCCACATCGCCCGGCCACATGGGCTACAATTGGCGCCAGACGACCTGGTACAAACCCGAACGCGCAATCTACGGCGTCCACGGAAACTCGGGTTACCTCTTCAAGTTCGATCCGGCGTCGGAGCGCGTCGAAGTCCTCGACAGGCTGACTTCTGTCCCTTCCCAAAGGAGCGGGATGTTCGACCAATTCAGCTACGGTTACCTCGGGTTCACGCTCGGTCCTGATGGCCACACGCTCTACTACCTGACCGGCGGCCCAATCTACGTCAACGGCAAACGCCTCAAAGGCAAGGACAGCACCGCAATGGGCGAAGCAAAAGGGCTCGAGAACCTCCACCTTGTCACATACAACATCCCGCGGCGCAAATGCACCGATCACGGCGCAATTTTCTATCCCAATGGCGACCGCCCACTCTACGTGAACTCGATCGCCATGGGCAAAGACGGCACGGTGTATTTCCTCGCTCGCATAACCGAAAACAATCACACCAGAACCGATTTGTGCAGCGTGTCACCGCCGTTCAAACCGGTGCGAAAAAAAACGAAGTGAACCGACGGCGTTTCATAGCGCGTGGTCTCCAAGTTGCAGCGGCTGCATCCGCAGCCAGTTGGGAAGAGCATGCGCTCCTCACGCACGCGCGCGAATCAAATTCCGCACCTCCGCAGACCAGGCCGCCCGCAGCACTTCAGCTCGGTCGGCTCGGCCGGTTAAACGTCAGCCGCCTGATCTGCGGCGGAAATCTTATCAGCGGGTTCGCGCACAGTCGCGATCTCATCTTCGTCTCACCTCTCTTGAAGGCCTATTTCACCGACGCGAAAGTCTTCGAGACATTGTCAAAGTGCGAGTCATCGGGCGTTAACACGGCGATCCTGCGCGTGGACGATGACACAATCCGAATCATAAACCGGTACAGACGCGAGTTTGGCGGGCGCATCCATTGGATAGCTCAAGCAAAGGCGACCGAAACTGACCTCACGTCGGATGCCCAACGGGCGATCGACAATGGCGCTGTTGGCGTTTATTTGCACGGCGGTGTGTGCGACAGTTTTGTTGCGTCGGGCAAAACCGACCTGATAGGGCGCGTTTTGGAGTTTGTGCGGCGCAATGGCCTGTTGGCGGGCGTTGCCGGCCACGACATTGCAGTGCCAATAAGTTGCGAAAAGGCCGGGTTGAACCCGGACTTCTATCTCAAAACGCACAACGCCAAAAACTACTGGTCAGCCGGCCCAATGCCACGCCATGACAGCGTGTGGGAAGAGACACCAGAACAAACGCGCACGTTCATGCAAACCGTGCGCAAACCGTGGATTGCTTACAAGGTTCTTGGCGCTGGCGCAATTCATCCGCGCGAGGGGTTCGCTTACGCATTCGAGAGCGGCGCAGATTTCATTTGCGTCGGCATGTTTGATTTTCAAGTGGAAGAGGACGTCGCGTTTGCTCGGAAAGCACTGGATCGAGTAAAAGCCCGTCAACGCCCATGGTGCGGTTGATGGGCGTTCATTTGGCGTGCCTCGCTTTTCATGAAATCTTCCATCAAGGTACGGCGCGCGCTCCGTTGCGCGCCGAATGTGCGGTGTTTTGGCCTGATTAGCGCGCGCCCTGCTTTTCATGAAACCTTGCATAAGGTGTCAGCCCCGGAACGAAAATGCCGGAAATCAGCCGATTTGAAAACGCAGTTGGTCCGGGCCGACTCTTCTCGCTGAACTCCGCCAAATAACGTCTTCTTCCTTCTTTGCCATCGGCTTCTCTTTCGTCGTAACCCCGCCTCACAACTTGTGGATTGCAGGGCTGTTGTCCTCGGGATTCTCTGCGAGCTGGAACGCAATGGTGACACACTCCCCCAATAAAGCCCCCGCTTCACCACGACGCCTCGCTTCCACCCCGGCCCCGTTTGACATCCGAACCGGGTTGTGCGATGTTGCCGCCAAATAGAGT